>CADBZI010000014.1 GCA_902799015.1 uncultured Lachnospiraceae bacterium
CTCCACGCAGCTTTCGGATGCGATTGTATTTCTGGTATTGATTATCGTCCTGCTTGTGAAGCCGACCGGTCTTCTGGGCAAGAAGGCAGCAGTGAAAGTGTGAGGTGGGACGTATGGCGAAAACAGGGAACATTATCCGAAAGAAAAGTACAAAAACCTATGTGTTCTCCTATGCCCTGATTGTGGGGTTCTGGGCGGTTGTCCAGATCATGGGACACATGGGGCTTCTCTCGAGCAAGATGCTCGGACTGCTTATTCCGATCTGTGCCTACGCAATCATGGCGGTTTCTCTGAATCTCGTAGTCGGATTCCTCGGAGAGCTCTCGCTTGGCCACGCCGCGTTCATGCTTTCCGGCGCAACGGCAGGTGTTGTCTTTTATAATGGCGCAGGTCTCAATATGCCTCAGGTTCCGCGTGTGATCATCACACTGATCATCGGCGCGGCAGCAGCAGGACTGTTCGGCGTGATCGTCGGCGTTCCGGTGCTGCGTTTCTCCGGAGACTATCTTGCCATTGTTACGCTGGCATTCTGCCAGATTCTGAAAAATGTGCTGAGCACCACCTATCTCGGTGTGGATTCCAAGGGCGTGCATCTTGCCCTGGAGCAGAGCTCCTTCCGCCTGGAGCCGGGGGCAAAGCCTCTGATTAAGGGAGCGCAGCCGATCTCCGGCATCAACAAGATCTCCCCGGATATGATGATCAGCTTCACGGTGGGAATCGTGCTTCTGCTTCTGACCGTCACATTTGTCCTGAATCTGATGAACTCAAGGGCAGGGCGGGCGATTACCGCGATTCGTGACGATGAGATCGCCGCGAAGTCCATCGGAATCAATCTGACCAGATATAAGCTGATGGCATTTATCTCGAGTGCGGTCTTCGCCGGACTGGCCGGTGTGATCTATGTGCTGAACCTTTCCACGCTGGACTTCAAGAAGTATGACTATAACCTCTCGATCAATGTTCTGGTTATGGTGGTTCTGGGCGGAATGGGGAACGTTCCCGGATCGATCATCGCGGCGGCGCTTCTCACACTGCTTCCGGAGCTTCTGAGAGACTTCAGCCAGTACCGCATGTTCATCTATTCGATTGTACTGATCGTTATCATGCTGTTCAACCAGGCACCTGTCTTCGTACAGCTCCGGCAGAGGCTTGCGGCGAAGCTGCGTGGAAACAGGCAGATGCCGGAGGAAACGGTCGAGACGGCAGATGCAGGATACTTTGAAGCAAAGAAGTCAGGAAAGGAGGAGGAGTGATATGGCACTTTTGGAAGTGACGAATCTCGGCATCTCCTTTGGCGGACTTCAGGCAGTTTCCGGTTTCCGGCTGTCGGTCGATTCCGGACATCTGTATGGTCTGATCGGCCCGAATGGCGCCGGAAAGACAACCGCGTTCAACATGCTGACCGGCATGTATGAGCCGGATGAAGGAAAGATCATTCTGGACGGCGTGGACATCACCGGCAAAAGCCCGGAGTTTATCTCCAAGGCCGGGATCGCCCGTACCTTCCAGAACATCCGTCTGTTCAAGCGCATGTCTGTGCTGGACAATGTCAAGGTCGGCATGCACAATAAGGTTCCGTACGGAATGTGGCACGGAGTTCTTCGGGACGGAGTGTTTCGGGCAAAAGAGAAGGAGATGGATCAAAGAGCCATGAATCTTCTCGAGGTATTCGGGATCGCGGACAAGGCGGGGCATGTAGCTTCCCAGCTTCCCTACGGGGAACAGAGAAAGCTGGAGATCTGCAGAGCGCTCGCGTCCGAGCCGAAGCTGCTCTTGCTGGATGAACCGGCGGCCGGTATGAACCCGAACGAGACGATCGAACTGCGCGAAACGGTGCGGAAGGTAAGAGATGACTTCGGCATCGCGATTCTCCTGATCGAACATGACATGAAGTTTGTTATGGGAATCTGTGAAGAGATCACGGTTCTTGAGTACGGAAAGATCATCGCGCATGGTGATCCGGAAACCGTCAGCAATGATCCACGTGTCATCGCTGCATATCTGGGAGGTGACGACGACTGATGGGTGAATTGTTGAAGGTAGAGAACCTGAATGTATATTACGGATCGATCCATGCGATCAAGGATCTGTCCCTTACGGTCAACGAAGGGGAGATCGTGACGATGATCGGCGCGAACGGCGCGGGGAAAACGACCACCATGCATGCGATTTCCGGCCTGTTGAAACCGCGCAGCGGCTCGATCACCTATGACGGACATCTGATTTCCAGGATGGACGCCTATAAGATCGTGACCCTCGGGCTGGCGCAGTGTCCGGAAGGAAGACGCGTCTTCTCTGGGCTGACGGTGCATGAGAATCTGGAGCTGGGCGCCTATTCCAGAAAGGATTCGAAAGCAGCAGTCGAGGATGATTTCAACATGGTGTTTGAACTGCTGCCGCGGCTGAAGGAAAGAAGAAACCAGCTGGCCGGCACCCTGTCCGGCGGCGAGCAGCAGATGCTGGCCATGGGCCGGGCTCTGATGTCTAAGCCGAGAATGCTCCTTCTTGACGAGCCCTCGATGGGCCTCAGCCCGCTCCTGGTCAAGGAGATCTTCCGCACGATCAAACGGGTCAATGAAAACGGCGTCACAGTCCTTCTGGTGGAGCAGAATGCGAAGATGGCACTCAACATCGCAAACCGCGGATATGTCATCGAGACAGGCAGCATCACCATGGAAGGCAAGGCCTCCGATCTTGCGGATGACCCGAAGGTGAAGCAGGCATATCTGGGCGGAGCCGCCTGAGAGAAAGACTGCCGCTGGCAGAATAATACGATTGCGAAACAAAAAAACTGCCGCATCAGGCAAAAGAATGCCTGATGCGGCAGTCCGCTTTTTTTCGGATCAGCTGCGCTTCTTCGTCGAGTGGTATTTCTCCTCACAGTAGACACAGCGGTAGATTTCCTGCTCCTCGTCCGCGAGATAGAAGACATGGTCCAGCCCCTGCTCGATTGAGGTGATGCAGCGGGGGTTTTTGCAGTGGATGATGTTGACCAGCTTTTTCGGAAGACGAAGCTTGCGCTTTTCCACGATCTGGGCATCCTTGATGATGTTCACCGTGATGGAATGATCGATGAATCCCAGTGCGTCAAGGTTCAGCTGCTCGAGGGGAGCTTCTACCTTGATGATATCCTTCTGTCCCATCTTGCTGGATCTGGCATGCATGATCATGGCGACCTGGCAGTCCATCTTGTCCAGCTTCAGTCTCTTATAGATGTCCATGGCTTTCCCTGCAGGGATGTGATCGAGAACGACACCCTCATGCAGTCCGCCGATACTGAGCATGTGATCTGGCGTATTCATTTTGTCACCTCCAGCAAAGTCATGATCAAAGCCATCCTGATATAGACGCCGTACTGTACCTGCCTGAAATAGCATGCGCGCGGATCATTGTCGACATCCACCGAGATCTCATTTACCCGGGGAAGGGGGTGAAGTACGGTGCAGTCCTCGCGCGCGAGTTTCATCTTTTCCGCGTCCAGGATATAGAAGTCCTTCATTCTTACGTAGTCTTCCTCATTGAAGAAACGCTCTTTCTGCACTCTGGTCATATAGAGGACATCGAGCCTGGGCATCGCGTCTTCCAGACGGATCACCTCTTCAAAAGGAATATGATTCTTTTTCAGGACATCCTCCCTGACATAATCCGGGATTCTCAGCTCCTCCGGGGAGATGAGGATAAAACGGATGCCGGGATACCGGACCAGGGAAGAGATCAGAGAGTGAACGGTCCGGCCAAACTTCAGGTCGCCGCACAGTCCGATGGTAAGATTCTCAAGCCGTCCCTTGATCTGACGGATCGTGGTCATGTCCGTCAAGGTCTGCGTCGGATGCTGATGACCGCCGTCTCCGGCATTGATCACAGGGATCGTAGAATGGAGGGAGGCAACATAAGGCGCTCCTTCCTTCGGATGCCGGATCGCTGCGATATCCGCAAAGCAGGAAATCACACGGATCGTATCCGCGACGCTTTCTCCTTTTGCCGCTGAGCTTGACTGGGCAGAAGAAAAGCCAATTACGTTGCCCCCGAGATTCAGCATCGCTGTTTCGAAGCTTAATCGGGTGCGTGTACTTGGCTCATAGAATAATGTGGCTATTTTTTTTCCGTCACAAACGTGTTCGTATGCCTCCGGATTCTTCTCGATATCCGCCGCCAGATCCATCATCCGGTCGAGCTCTTCTACGGAGAAGTCCAGAGGGCTCATGCAGTGTCTCATGGGTCCCTCCTGACGTATTTCATGTAGCCTGTTACGATCGTAGACATATTACTCTAATTCTTTTCCCCGCGCAACCCGAAATCTGTTCTGTGAAGTGAAACCCGGGACAAAACATGGTATACTGTCTGATGAATCATTCAAGTCTGCCGCCGCCGGAAGCGGCGGAGGCATCTCAGTGGGGGAGACTCCCGCCTCTATAGGCGTTCTTGAACCCTTCGGGGATGCAGCATTTGAGAGAAGGACAGGATATGACATTCACTTACCCGGTCATTATGACCAGACGAGAAGACGGATCCTGGGAGGGGGAATTCCCGGATCTTGAGATGTGCCGGTGCCACGGGGCAAGCCTGGCGGAAGCGCTGGAGGATGCCAGAGCGCAGGCTTACAACTGGATCGATCTGGAGCTGCAGGAGGAGCATCCTGTTATGCCGTATGTTTCCGATATCGAGGACCTTACGCTGAAGGAAGGCCAGCAGGCGCACCGGATTATGTTCCATTACCGGCTGTATGATGGCTGGGATGAATAAGAGAGCAGGAAGATGGGATGCAGGAGATAAGAACCTCTGATCTGAGAGAATTGAGAGAGAGAATCGACGCGGTTGACTGTGAGATGGTCCGCCTGTTTGAAGCGCGCATGGCAATCTGTGAGGAGGTTGCCGCGCTGAAGGCAAAGACCGACCGCAAGGTGTATGACAGGGAACGGGAGGAGCAGAAGCTTCAGAAGGTTCGCGCTCTGGCACATGGCGAATTCAACAAGAAGGGCGTCGATGAGCTGTACCGTCAGCTGATGGGAATGAGCCGCAGGCGGCAGTATGCGATTCTGGAGCAGGGCCATTCCTCCGGAAGGATTCCCTTTATCGAGGTTGACCAGCTGGACCGGGAGAACATCCATGTCGTGTATCAGGGCGTCGAGGGCGCCTACAGCCACGCTGCGATGCAGACCTATTTCGGAAAAGGGACCGAGTCCTTTCATGTGAGAAAGTTCCGCGACGCGATGGAGGCGATTGCGGATGGCTCCGCGGATTACGCGGTGCTGCCGATCGAGAACACGACTGCCGGAATTGTGGCGGATAATTTTGATCTGCTGGTGGACTTTGAGAATTACATTGTTGCCGAGCAGATTATTCCGGTGGAGCATGTGCTGATGGCTGCGCCCGGTACCGCGATCGAAGAGATCAGAAAGGTGTTTTCCCATCCGCAGGCCCTGAGTCAGTGTGAAGGTCTGTTCAGCCGGCATCCCGACTGGCAGGCAGTGGCGTACGATAACACAGCGCTCGCCGCGCGGAAGATCGCAGGGGACAAAAAGAAGGACGAGGCCGCGATCGGAAGCAGGTTCGCCGCGGAGCATTTCGGGCTCGAAGTGCTTCAGGACCATGTCAATGACATGGAGGAGAATGCGACCCGGTTTATGATCGTCACGAACCAGAGGATCTTTGTCAAAGGCGCGAAGAAGATCACGATCTGTTTCGAGCTGCCGCATTCGTCCGGGACCCTGTACAATATCCTGTCAAACTTCATATACAATGATGTTAACATGACGCACATCGAATCGAGACCGATCCCGGGCAGAAACTGGGAATACCGTTTCTTTATCGATTTTGAAGGAAACCTGAACGATGCCTCTGTCAGAAGCGCGCTGCGCGGAATCCGGCAGGAGGCCATCCACATGAAGATACTCGGCAATTATTGAACGGAGCAATACCATGTTGAGAATTGAAGAGCTTGTATTATACCGTGATCCGGGAGAGGGCGTCCTGGAGAAGGTGTCCAGACTCCAGAAGACGGTGCAGGATGTCGTGCGGGATTCCTCTCTGCGGGTTCTGTGTACGCAGGAGTACTGTGCCTTAATGAAAGAGATGACGGAGATCGCGGAAAACTACGGGTTTTCCGGCAATGTCTGGCATTCCTGGCTGACTTACTACCTGGTCTACCATGAGAACGCCTATTCCAGAGCGCATGAGATCCGGGAAAGCGTACCGGGAGGCATCAATCCCATTGCGCTGCATGATTTTGAGATCTTTCGTGACCTGTTTTCCTACGACTTTTCTGACATTGAGAAAAACCTGAAGGTATCCCTGTACCGGATGGCCGCGGACTATGAATTCGGCGGAGACGACAGGCGCCTGGCCAGCAGAAGGATCCGTGACCGGATCGAAGAGCTGAGCGGAAAGCTTGCTGGCGCGCGCAGCACGGAGGAATTCAAGCAATATGTCGATGAATTCTACCGGGATTTCGGCTGCGGAAAGTTCGGCCTTCACAAGGCATTCCGGATCGTGCCGGACAAAAAAGAGCGGATGAAGATCGTCCCGATCACGAATATCGCCCATGTCAGGCTGGATGACCTGATCGGCTGCGAGACACAGAAGAAAAAGCTCAGAGAAAACACGGAAGCATTTCTGGAGGGCAGGAGGGCAAACAACTGCCTGCTGTTCGGAGACGCGGGGACCGGTAAGTCGTCCTCCATCAAGGGCATTCTGAACGAATACTATGAGCGGGGACTGCGGATCATCGAGGTATACAAGCATCAGTTCCGGGATCTGGTGGATGTGCTGGATCAGATTAAGAACAGAAATTACAGGTTCATCATCTATATGGATGATCTGTCTTTTGAGGATTTTGAAACCGATTATAAATATCTGAAGGCGGTGATCGAGGGCGGCCTCGAGAAGAAGCCCGAGAATGTCCTGATCTACGCGACAAGCAACCGCAGACATCTGATCCGGGAGAATTATGAGGATAAGGAAGGCGATATCCGCTCCGACATGCATACCTCGGATACCGTTCAGGAGAAACTGTCCCTGGCGTACCGCTTTGGCGTCACGATCTATTTCGGAGCGCCCGTGAAAAAGGAGTTTCACCGGATCCTGAAGGGCATCGCCGACGCGGAGGGCCTGAAGATCGATGAGAACAGCCTCTATGAACAGGCCAATGCATGGGAACTGAGCCATGGAGGGCGGAGCGGAAGGACTGCCAGACAGTTTATTGATTATCTGCTGGGAAGCGTGGAGGAATAAGTATGGCTGTGAAAATATTTGCTTCCATCATGATCGGCTCGACCGAGACGGAGATGAAGCTGTATGAAGTCTCGGCGCGGAAGGGATTTCATATGTTTGACTGCCTGAGCTGCAGGATTGACCTGGGCAATGACGCATATGAGAGCGATACGCTGTCAACCGCGAAGATGGAGCGTCTGATTGAGACGCTGACGGAGTACCGTCAGATTATGGAGGGATATCATGTGGATGCCTACCGGCTGGTCGGCACCAGTGCGCTCCGGGAGATCAGGACGACCCTGATTACGAAGGACTACATTGAACAGAGGACCGGATTGCAGATGACGGTTCTTTCAAATTCCGAGCAGCGGTTCCTTGACTACAAGTCCATCGCGTCCCAGACGAAGTCCTTTGAGAATGTCATCAAGAAGGGTACCGCGATTATCAACATCGGCGGAAGCTCGCTTCAGATCTCCGTCTTCGACAAAGATAAGCTGATCACAACGCAGAATGTGAGGATCGGCCGGATTACGACCCGGAACAAGCTTTATCCCATCGCGCGGAACAATGCGCATTTTGAGCATCTTCTGAGAGAGCTCCTTTCGCATGAGATTGCCGGATTCGGGAAGCTGTACCAGAAGGATCGTCTGATCCGGACGCTGATTGCGACGAACAAGGAGCTTCAGCTTCTGTTCCGGTCTCTGTATCCGCGCAGGGAGAGCCTGATCATCACGAAGCAGGAGCTTTTTGACGCCTGCGTGAAGTATGTGCCGATGAATCCGGAGGAGCTTGCCAGACAGTGTTCGATTCCTGCTGAGTTTTCGATGTTTGTCTCCTCCGCGCTGATCATCTGTCAGTTTTTGCTGGAGCATTTTGAATCTGAGAGCGTATGGGTTCCGGAGATCTCGATCGGAGACGGACTGGCGTATGACTATGCGCTTCAGAACAAGGCAGTCGTCTCCCCGCATGCATTTGATGAGGACATCATTGCCGCGGCCCGGAACATCGCAAAGCGATACAAGTCAAACCAGTCCCATATCCGCAACGTGGAAGCGCTGAGTCTGACAATCTTTGACAAGACCAGGAAGCTTCATCTGCTGGGGAAGAGAGAGCGGCTGCTCCTTCAGATCTCCGCGATCTTACATAATTGCGGTAAGTACATCTCCCTCACGGATGTGTCCGACTGCGCATACAACATCGTGATGGCGACCGAGATCATCGGGCTGAGCCATGCGGAGCGCCAGATGGTCGCGAATATTGTGCGGTTCAATACGGCAAAGCTGATGTATTATGATGACCTTGCGCAGGTCAGTTCGGTCAGCCGGGAGGAGTATCTGGTGATTGCGAAGCTGACGGCGATTCTGCGCGCCGCAAACGCGCTGGACCGTTCCCATTTTCAGAGAATCTCAGAGATCAGTGTCTCCATCAAGAAGGATGAACTGGTACTCTCCGCCTCGTCCGATGAGGACCTGACACTGGAGAAGGCCACATTGGAGGAAAAGAATTCTCTGTTTGAAGAGGTCTTCCATCTGAAGCCCGTTCTGCATCAGAAGAGGAAGACATTGTAAAAAGAACACAGGCGGATCCGTGATCGGAAGACGGATCCGGTGACCCGGAAATACCGAAGAGAGGGGTAAGGGCATGGAAAAGATAAAATCCGTCCCAAAGGGAAAGACGACGGAAAAAGGCAAGAGCGCCGGAAAGGCCAGGAGCGCCGCAGCAGCGAAAACCGCGCAGCCGGCAAAGAGTGCCGGACGGAGAAAGAGCACGGAGCCGGCAAAAAGCACCGTCCGGAAAAAGAGCGCGGAAGCAGTGCGTGAGCCTGCGCCCCAAAGCGCTGTGGACTTTTATCATCCGTCCTACTATACAAACCGTGAGCTGAGCTGGCTTGATTTCAATTACCGGATCCTGGATGAGGCCAGGGACAAGACGAACCCTCTTTTTGAGCGGCTGAAGTTTCTGTCCATCACTGCCTCAAACCTGGATGAGTTTTTCATGGTACGTGTCGCCTCCCTGATGGACATGGTGCATGCGAAGGTGAACAAACCGGACCTTGCCGGACTGACGCCGGCACAGCAGCTGGAACAGGTGGAGCAGAAGTGCCATGAGCTGATTGACAAGCAGTATTCCACGCTGTCCCGTTCCCTGATCCCCGCGCTTCGCAATGAGGGATATGATCTGGTGACCGATCCCGAAGTTCTGAGCATACCGCAGAGAGAGTATCTGGAAACCTATTTTGAGGAGACCGTCTATCCCGTGCTGACGCCGACCGCGGTGGATGCGTCGAGACCATTCCCTCTGATCCGGAACAAATCCCTGAATATCGGCGCCCTGATCTCCAGACGCAAAGGGGACGCGGATGAGAAGAATTCCTCTGCCGCGGCATTCATCGAGAGCCTGCAGAAGAATGGTGAGAAGATCGCGGATAAGATCTCAAAGGACAAGACGCTGAAGAAGGGGATGATGTTTGCAACGGTTCAGGTTCCCAATGTCCTTCCGCGTGTTGTCAGAATCCCCTCCGAAGACGGAGCCGGAATATCAGGCGTTCTGCTCGAGGATCTGATCAAGGCGCACCTGGATATTCTGTTCACAGGCTATGATGTTGTCTGTGCGCACACCTACCGCATTACAAGAAATGCAGACATGGAGCTCGACGAGGATGACTCGGACGATCTTTTAGAGGAGATCCAGAGCAAGCTGAAGCAGCGGCAGTGGGGGGAAGTCATCCGCTTTGAGTATGAAGACTCCATGAATCCGAAGCTTCTGAAGATTCTGCGCCGGGAATTCAATGTCGGGGATTCCGAGATGTATCCGATCCAGGGCCCGCTTGATCTGACCTACCTGATGAAGCTCTATTCGCTGCCCGGATCGGACCGGCTTAAGGATAAGCCTTGGACGCCCCAGCCCAATCCGGCTCTTCGGAAAATGGACGGCCGGGATCTGTTCGCCATGATCCGGAAGCAGGATATCTTCCTGCATCATCCGTATCAGACCTTTGATCCGGTTGTGGACTTGATCCGTACCGCCTCCAAGGATCCGGATGTCCTTGCCATCAAGATGACACTGTACCGGGTATCCGGCAATTCTCCGATCGTTGCCGCGCTGGCAGCTGCCGCGGAGAACGGAAAGCAGGTCACTGCGCTGGTTGAACTGAAGGCGCGGTTTGACGAGGAGAATAATATCCAGTGGGCGGAGATGCTGGAGAAAGCCGGCTGCCATGTGATCTACGGGCTTGTCGGTCTGAAGACGCACAGCAAGATTGCCCTTGTCGTCAGGCGGGAGGAGGACGGCATCCGCCGTTATGTCCATCTTGCGACCGGCAATTACAACGATTCCACGGCGAAGCTGTACACGGACTGCGGGATTATGACCTGCAGAGAGGCTTACGGGGAGGATGCGACCGCTGTCTTCAATATGCTGTCCGGCTACAGCGAGCCGAGACAGTGGAACCGGCTGTATCTTGCGCCGATCTGGCTGCGGGATGCCTTCTATATGCTGATCAACCGTGAGATCCAGCATGCCAGGGAACATGAGCCTGCGCACATTACGGCAAAGATGAATTCTCTGTGTGACAGAGAGATCATTGCGAAGCTTTACGAGGCTTCCGCGGCGGGCGTCAAGATTGATCTGATCATCCGCGGAATCTGCTGCCTGAAGGTCGGGATTCCGGGTGTCTCGGAAAACATTACGGTACGCTCCATTGTCGGAACATTTCTGGAGCATGCAAGAATCTTCCGGTTTGCCAATGGCGGAAACGAAGAGGTCTATATGGCCTCCGCGGACTGGATGCCGAGAAATCTGGACCGCCGCGTAGAGATCCTGTTCCCGCTTGAGGATGAGTCCTGCAAGGCGCAGGCGATTCATATTCTGGATGTTCAGATGGCGGACACAATGAAAGCGCATGTGCTCGGGAGCGACAACACCTATGAGAAGGTTGACCTGAGAGGAAAGGCAAAGATCGGAGCCCAGGATACGCTGATGAAGGAAGCACTTCAGGCGGGCAGCGATCCGGATGATCCGATCCGGAGCAGAACCTTTATTCCGGCGCAGCCATGAATACCGGGAGGCAGAATCCATGTTTACAAGAGAGCATACAAGATGCGTGAAGATCGCGGACCGCACGATCGGCGGAGGACATCCGATTCTGATCCAGTCGATGACCAACACGAGAACGGAAGACGTGGAGGCGACGGTCGCCCAGATTCTCCGTCTGGAGAAGGCCGGCTGCGAACTGATCCGCTGTACGGCAGCGACGATGGAGGGTGCCGAGGCGCTGTCTGAGATCAAGAAAAGAATCCACATTCCCCTGATTGCGGACATTCATTTTGATTACCGGCTCGCGATCGCGGCGATTGAACATGGTGCGGACAAGATCAGGATCAATCCGGGCAACATCGGGTCGGATGACAGAGTCCGCGCCGTGGTAGACGCGGCGAAGGAGCGGGGAATTCCGATCCGGGTTGGAGTAAACTCGGGATCTTTGGAGAAGGAGATCCTGAACCGGCACGGCGGCGTGACCGCGCAGGGACTGGTGGAGAGCGCTCTGGAAAAGTGCCGCCGGATCGAAAGCATGAATTATGACAATCTGGTTGTTTCGATCAAGTCATCGGATGTTCTGATGTGTGCCGAGGCATATGAGAGATTTGCCGAACAGAGTGATTATCCGCTCCATGTCGGCATCACGGAGGCCGGAACGCTCTATTCCGGAAATATCAAGTCCGCGATCGGGCTGTCCCTGATTCTTTCTAAGGGCATCGGCGATACCATCCGCGTCTCCCTGACCGGAGATCCGGTGGAGGAGATCCGCAGCGCGAAGCTGATTCTGCGCACGCTGGGGCTGAGAAAGGGAGGCATCGAGGTTGTGTCTTGCCCGACCTGCGGGCGCACCCGGATCGACCTGATCTCGCTTGCGGCCCAGGTGGAGGAGATGGTTCGGGACTACCCGCTGGAGATTAAGGTTGCCGTGATGGGATGCGTGGTCAATGGCCCGGGTGAGGCAAGGGAGGCTGACATCGGCATTGCCGGCGGCCTGAAGGAGGGTCTTCTGATCCGGCACGGCGAAGTGATCCGGAAGGTACCGGAAGAAAAAATACTCGAAACCCTGAAACAGGAGCTGGATAACTGGCAGGAGTAATATGACGAAAGCTTTTTTTGACGCGTTCCCTACGGTAATGCCGGAGGATGAAGAGCTGAGCAGTCTTCTTGAACATACGACTGTGACAAAGGTCGCAGTCAGCGAGAAGCGTGCTCAGCTTCGGATCTATCTGGACGCGGACCGCCTGATCGGAAAGAAGGATCTCGAGAAGGTCGAGAAGACCTTTGATGAGGAGTTTGCTTCCGGACAGGGACTCAAGACAAAGATCATCGAGCATTTCCATCTGTCCGGTCAGTACACGCCGAAGAATCTGATGCGTGCCTACCGTTCTTCCATCCTGTATGAGCTGCAGGGCTACCAGAAATGCATCTACACGATGTTCCGCGGCGCCGATCTTCATTTTTCAGATGAGGAGACCTGCATTGTCACGGTGGAGGACAATCTGGTGTCCCGCTCCTATGCACAGGAGCTGAAGCGTATTCTGGACAAGATCTTTACCGAGCGCTTCGGCTTGAATTTCAGATGTACGGTTGATTTCTGCAAGAGCGATCCTGCGGAAGATTTTGTGCCCCTTCCAAAGAGCGTGGGAATGCAGAAAGAGGATTCTTCCGCAGCTCCCCTGCAGCAGAAAGAGGATCCTCCTGCAGCCCCCCTGCAGCAGGCGGAGGATGCCGGGAGCAAAAAGAGAACGCTTTCGGGCGGCAGGCGCCGCTATTCCAAAAAGGGACAGGGATCTTCCCAGGACCGCGCACTCAAACTGTCTTCGAATCCCGACGTTGTCTACGGCCGGGACTTTTCTGATGACGCCGTACCGATTGATTCCATCACGGAGGCGATCGGCACGGTGACGATCCGCGGTGAGGTGATCTCTCTGGAGCCCAGGCAGATTCACACCAGAGCCGGAAAAGATCTGACGATTATCCTGATGAATGTGACAGACTACACGGATACCATGAGCGTGAAGCTGTTTATCGATGCCGCGCAGTCTGAGGAGTTCCTTTCTTCCGTGAAAACGGGCATGTTCCTGAAGATCAAGGGAAGTGCTTCGGTTGACCGGTTTGACGGAGATCTGTCTGTTGGCAGTGTGGCCGGGATGAAGAAAATCGCTGACTTTCGGCCGCACCGGATCGACGATGCGCCCGTTAAGCGCGTGGAGCTTCACTGCCATACCAAGATGAGCAGGATGGACGCGGTCTGCGATGTAAAGGAGATCGTCAAAACAGCCATGCAGTGGGGGCACAGTGCGATCGCGATCACGGATCACGGCGGCGTACAGGCGCTGCCCGATGCCTGGCATGCGGTACCGAAGGATTCTGATTTCAAGGTGATCTATGGCTGTGAAGCCTACCTGGTGGACGATGAAGCGCTGGCGGTGACAGGCGCGAAAGAAGGACAGCTGTTCAGCGGCTCCTATGTGGTGTTCGATCTTGAGACAACCGGATTCTCTCCGGTGAATGACAGGATCATAGAAATCGGGGCCGTGAAGATCGAGGACGGAAAGATCGTCGAGAGGTTCTCGGAATTCGTGAATCCGCTCCGGCCGATCCCGTTCCGGATCGAACAGCTTACCTCCATCAATGATTCCATGGTGATGGATGCGGAACCCATCGAGGAGGTTCTGCCGCGCTTTCTTGCTTTTTGCGGCGGCGCTCCGCTGGTCGGGCACAATGTATCCTTTGACATCAGCTTCATCGAGGAAAACTGTGATCGGATGCGGATTGCGCATGATTTTACAACGGTGGATACCGTGACGCTGGCGCGCTTCCTGCTGCCGAACCTGGCGCGCTTTAAGCTGGATCAGGTGGCAAAGGCTCTGAATGTGCCGATCGGACATCATCACCGCGCGGTGGATGATGCGGAATGCACGGCAGGGATCTTTCTGAAGTTTCTCTCCATGCTTTCGGACCAGGGGCTGAGCTGTCTTCAGGAGATCAATGAATCCTGCCGGTACTCGGAGGAACAGATCCGGCATCTGCATTATTACCATATTATTCTGCTTGCGCAAAATGAAACCGGCCGGGTGAATCTGTACCGGTGTGTGTCTGAATCGCACCTGAAGTACATGTATACAGGAAGGCCGCTTCTTCCGAGAAGCTTTCTGAGTGCGCATCGTGAGGGGCTGATCATCGGCTCCGCATGTGAGGCGGGAGAGCTTTTCCAGGCGATTGAGCGCGGCGCGACGGAGCGCGAGCTGAAGAAGCTGGTGGATTACTATGATTACCTGGAGATTCAGCCGCTGGGAAACAATCATTTCCTGACGGTCCCCAGGTATGACAAGAACGGAAATCTCCGGAACGAGCCAAAGACTCTGGAGGATCTGAAGAACTTCAACAGGGCGGTGGTCAAGCTGGGAGAGCAGTACGGAAAACCGGTTGCCGCGACCTGCGATGTTCATTTTCTCAATCCCGAGGATGCGATCTACCGCGAGATCCTGATGGCGGAGTTTGAAGACGGCATGAATCAGCCGCCTTTGTATCTGCGCACGACAAAGGAGATGCTGCAGGAATTCGAGTACCTCGGCGAGGAGAAGGCACGGGAGGTTGTGATCACCAACACCAATCTGATCGCGGACCGGATCGAGCGCTTCTCCCCGGTACGGCCGGACAAGTGTCCCCCCGTGATTCCGAACTCAGACGAAACGCTGACCCGGCTGTGCTACGACAAGGCGCATGAGATCTATGGAGAGAAGCTCCCCGATGTCGTTGAGAAGCGGCTGAAGAAGGAGCTGGATTCGATTATCTCCAACGGCTTTGCCGTGATGTACATCATTGCGCAGAAGCTTGTGTGGAAGAGCGTGGCGGACGGATACCTTGTCGGCTCGAGAGGGTCGGTCGGATCGAGCTTTGTCGCCAATATGGCAGGCATCACGGAGGTCAATTCTCTCCATCCGCATTACCTGTGCCCGAACTGTCATTACGCGGACTTTGATTCGGAGCTCGTGCGCAAGTTTGACGGCATGGCCGGCTGCGATATGCCGGACAGAGAGTGCCCTGTGTGCGGCACAAAGCTTGAGAAGCTGGGATTCGACATTCCCTTTGAGACCTTCCTCGGATTCAAGGGGAACAAGGAGCCTGATATCGACCTGAACTTTTCGGGGGAATATCAGTCAAAGGCCCATAAGTATACGGAGGTGATCTTCGGCGCCGGACAGACCTTCCGCGCCGGAACCGTGACCGGCCTTGCCTCCAAGACGGCGTACGGGTATGTGAAGAAGTACTTCGAGCAGAAGGGGGAGCATCGCAGGCGCGCTGAGATCGAGCGTCTGTCTGTCGGCGTTACCGATGTCAGAAAGTCAACCGGACAGCATCCGGGCGGCATCATTGTTCTGCCCTACGGCGAGGAGATCAACACCTTCACGCCGGTGCAGCATCCTCCGACGGATGATGCGACGGTCACGACGCATTTTGACTATCATAAGATTGACCACAATCTGCTGAAGCTGGATATTCTCGGACACGATGATCCGACCATGATCCGGATGCTGGAGGATCTGACCGGCGTCAATGCGAGGCAGATTCCGCTCGATGACAGGAAGGTTATGAGCCTGTTCCAGAATACGGATGCGCTGGGCATCAAACCGGAGGACATCGGCGGGTGCCCGCTCGGCTCCCTCGGCATTCCGGAGTTCGGAACAGAGTTCGCGATTCAGATGCTGGTCGATACAAAGCCCAGGTATTTTTCCGACCTGGTCCGCATCGCGGGACTGGCCCACGGCACGGATGTCTGGCTGGGAAATGCGCAGGATTTGATTCTCTCCGGAACCTGCACCATCTCCACCGCGATCTGTACCCGTGATGACATCATGGTGTATCTGATCGGAAAGGGGATGGATCCGGAACTGTCATTTTCCATTATGGAAAAGGTGCGGAAAGGAAAGGGCCTGACGCCGGAGTGGGAGAAGGAGATGCGTGAGCACGATGTCCCGGAATGGTATATCGGCTCCTGCAAGAAGATCAAGTATATGTTCCCGAAGGCACATGCGGCTGCCTACGTTATGATGGCATGGCGGATCGCCTGGTTCAAGATCAATGAACCGCTGGCTTATTACGCGGCATATTTCTCGATCCGGTCTCCGGGCTTCGATTATGAGCTGATGTGTATGGGACCGGAAGCGCTCAAACGCCATATGGAAGAATATGAGGCAAAGGACGCAGGCAGCGTCCAGCCGAAGGAACAGGAACAATACAAGGCAATGAAGGTGGTCCGTGAGATGTATGCGCGCGGATATGAATTCATGAAGATTGACCTGTCACGATGCAAGGCAACCAAGATGTGTGTCATCGACGGCAAGATCATGCCTTGTCTGAATAAGATCGACGGACTCGGGGACAATGTAGCCGCGAACATCACGGAGGCGGTAAAGGACGGTCCCTTCCTGTCTCTGGATAACTTCCGGGAGCGCACCGGCTGTCCGAAGACGATTGTTGAAAAGCTGGTAAAGTTCCGGATTCTGGAAGGACTGCCGGAATCGAATCAGCTGAGCATCTTTGACCTGATGGGAACCGCGTAAGAAATGGCGGGAGGAATCATGAAAAACAAGCAGAAGAAGCAGACCCTGTTTTATCCTTCGGAATTGATCTCTTCCACCTACAGGATCGATTTTGAAAGACTCTATGCAGAAGGATGGAGAGGAATCATTTTCGATATCGACAACACGCTCGTTCCGCACGGAGCTCCTGCGGATGAGAGGGCGATCCGGCTGTTCAGGCGCCTGAAAAAGATCGGGTTTGAATGCTGCCTGGTTTCAAACAATAAAAAGCCCCGCGTGGAAATGTTCAACAAAGAGATACAGGTGCACATGGTATGGCTGGCGCATAAACCCCTGTCCGCAGGATACCGGAAGGCGATCAAAGAGATGGGAACCCAGGAGCACAACACGCTGGTCATCGGCGACCAGATCTTCACGGATCTGTGGGGCGGGAGCTTCCTGGGACTGAAGACCATCCTGGTGCTTCCCATCAATCCGAAAGAAGAGATCCAGATTGTACTGAAGCGGATTCTGGAAAGGCCGATTCTGTGGCTGTACCGGCACTCTCAGTATTATTCCAATGAGCACGAGCTGCCCGGGTGATGATCAGGCAGCCTGCAGTCCAAGGCGGCGGGAGAGAAGAACCGAGAGAAGAAAGCTGGCCGGAGGAGACAGCAATGCCTTCCGCAGGAGGAGAAAAGCTGCCGGAAATATGAGGTGAGATGGAATACAAAGGGAAAAGCGTAGTACTCATCGGATTCATGGGAGCAGGAAAAACCAGCCTGGGCAAGGCGGTGGCGAAGCTGCTGCAGGTACCTTTTCTGGACACAGACTGTCTGATCGAACAATCGGAGGGTCTGACGATCAATGAGATCTTTGCACAGAAAGGGGAAGCATACTTCCGCAGTCTGGAGACCCAGACCGTTCAAAAGCTCGGGGACAGGGACGGAAGATTCGTGCTGTCTGTCGGCGGCGGACTTCCCCTTCGCAAGATCAACCAGCCGCTTCTTCACAGGGCAGGCTGCGTGGTATATCTGAAGGCCGGCGTCCCGACCCTGAAGGAGCGTCTTGCGAAGGACACAACGCGGCCGCTCCTGCGTCAGGGAGAGGGAACCCTGGAAGAGAAGATCGCACGGATTCTGGCGCAGAGAGAGCCCGTATATCTGGAAGCGGCGGATGTCGTGGTGGTCAATGAAGGAAAGCGATTTCAGGAGACTGTACGCGAGATCGCCCGGATCGTCAGCTGAGGGTTGAATTTGGCGGCCTGATATATTAAAATATTTACACGTGATTCACTTCAGTGTGAAGAACAGGATAATCAGAAAGATGGAGGATATCAGATATGATTTCAGCAGGTGATTTCAGAAACGGTCTCACACTGGAGATTGACGGACAGGTCATGCAGGTCCTGGAGTTCCAGCATGTCAAGCCAGGGAAGGGCGCAGCATTTGTCCGTACCAAGATGAAGAATGTCATCGACGGCGGCGTTGTGGAAAAGACGTTCCGCCCGACTGAGAAGTTCCCGCAGGCGAGGATTGACCGTGTGGATATGCAGTACCTGTATCAGGACGGCGATCTCTACAATTTCATGAATGTCGAGACCTATGATCAGATCGCGATCGGAACCGATATTGTCGGTGACAACATGAAGTTCGTCAAAGAGAATGAGATGTGCAAGGTGCTTTCCTACAACGGATCGGTGTTCGCGATCGAAGCGCCGCTGTTTGTTGAGCTGGAAGTAACCGAGACAGAGCCGGGCGTCAAGGGCAATACCGCGACAGGTGCAACGAAGCCCGCCATCGTCGAGACCGGCGCGCAGGTCATGGTTCCGCTGTTTGTCAACACAGGCGACAGGCTGAAGATCGATACCAGAACCGGCGAGTATCTGTCGAGAGTCTAAGGGCTTGGGCCTTTGAAAGGCAAAAACCAGATATATTAAAAAAAAGAGAGGTGCAGACGCAGCAGATGCGATTGCACTTCTTTTTTTGAGCGTACCGGGTTTTAAGAAGAGGCCTCTTATGACGGAGGCCTTTTTGGTGCATCTGATGTTGATGCGGAATTCGCGCGAAGCTTCTCACGCAAGGTTCTTGTTCGCAGTCGACAGCATCAGCTTGATCCGGTTCAGCTGATTGACTTCCGATGCGCCGGGATCGAAGTCGATCGCGGCGATGTTCGCATTCGGATGCAGCCGCCTTACTTCCTTGATCACGCCTTTTCCGACGACATGATTCGGCAGGCAGCCGAAGGGCTGGATACAGACAATGTTGGGGGTTCCATCCTCGATCAGCTCCAGCATCTCTGCAGTGAGGAACCATCCTTCTCCTGTCTGGTTTCCAAGGGAGACCACGCCCTTTGCCATATCTCCCAATTCCTGAATTCTGCGGGGCGGCTCGAAGCGTTTGGAATCGGCGAGCGCCTCATTTCCTGCTTTCCGCACATACTCCAGATACTGGATGACCCAGTTGCATACCCGCGCCGTCCACCTGGAAGCGTAATGATTCTGCGCCCGGAAGTTTGCGTTGTAAAAGCTGTACAGGAAAAAGTCGATCATCTCTGGCTGGACTGCTTCCGCGCCTTCCGCCTCAAGGAGCTCTACCAGATGGTTGTTCGCGGCCGGCAGGTATTTGACCAGAATCTCTCCGACGATACCGACACGCGGTTTCTTCACGTTCTCCAGGATCGGGAGCGTATCAAAGGATGCGACGATCTTCCTGCAAAGCTTGCGGAAACGTCCCATCGAAGTACTCCCGGACAGAAGAAAGCTGCGGCATTCCTCCTTCAGGGATTCATGCAGCCGGTCGGCGCTTCCTTTTTCTGCCTCATAAGGCCTGACATGGTAGAGGCATTTCATAAACAGGTCGCCGAATTCAATGGCAAACAGGCATCTCTTGGCGAAGGACAGATTCACCTGGAAGCCCGGATTGGACTCCAGTCCCTGGACGGATGCGGAGATGACAGGGACATTTTCCAGCCCTGCTTTTTTCAGTGCCCGCCGGAAGAATCCGATGTAGTTGGATGCCCGGCAGCCGCCTCCCGTCTGGGACATGATAATCGCTGTGCGGTTCAGATCATATTTTCCGCTTGTCAGCTCCGCCATCATCTGTCCGACGACGATGATAGACGGATAGCAGGCGTCATTGTTGACATACTTCAGTCCCAGGTCGACCGCGTACTTTTCCGGAGGATCGACACAGACCAGACGATACCCGCTCGCCTGGATCCCGGCCTCGAGAAGATCGAAGTGGATCGGGCTCATCTGCGGGCACAGGATCGTATAGTCCTTGCGCATCTGCTTTGTGAAGACGACCGGATGGATTGCGGCTGAGTGAAGCTCGCGCATCTGCGGGTGAGAAGCGTGGATCCGGATCGCTGCGATGAGGGAGCGCACACGAATCCGGGCTGCTCCCAGGTTGTTGACCTCATCAATCTTCAGGCAGGTGTAGATCTTGCCGGAGGAGGAGAGGATATCCTGCACCTGATCGGTTGTCACGGCATCGACGCCGCAGCCGAAGGAGTTGAGCTGGATCAGATCCAGATCATCCCTGGTCATGACGAATTCCGCCGCCGCGTAGAGTCTGGAGTGGTACATCCACTGGTCGAGCACCGTGAGCGGACGTTCGATCTGTGCCAGATGGGAGACGCTGTCCTCTGTGAGAACTGCCATTCCGAAGGAATTGATCAGCTCCGGAATCCCATGGTTGATCTCCGGGTCAATATGATAGGGACGTCCGGCCAGAACGATGCCATGCCTTCCGGTTTCCTCCAGATACTGAAGTACTTTTTCTCCCTCTTCGTAGATGGCCTTGCGGCAGCGCTCCAGTTCATCCCACGCTGCGATGACAGCCTGGCGGATCTCATTTCCGGAAATGTCCCTGAACAGGTCAACCAGCTGCCGCTCCACGGATTCTCTGCTGGTAAACGCGATAAACGGGCACAGGAATTCCACGTCGAGATCACGGAGATTCTCGACATTGTTTTTGATATTCATCGGATAGGAGGTTACGATCGGGCAGTCATAGTGATTGCCGGCGTCCTTAAACTCCTTCCGCTCATAGGGGACGCAGGGATAGAAGATCTTCTTCAGTCCCTGTGCGATCAGCCATTCGATATGGCCGTGTGCAATCTTGGCCGGATAGCATTCCGACTCGGAGGGAATGGACTCGATTCCCAGCTCGTAGATCCGGTAGGATCCGGGCGGAGAGAGTACCACACGGTATTTCAGCTTCGTAAAGAAGGTGTGCCAGAACGGATAGAGCTCATACATGTTCAGGACACGGGGGATGCCGATGACGCCGCGCTGTGCCTCGTCCTCTGAGAGAGACTGCCTGCGGAACAGGAGCTTTTGCTTGAAATCATACAGATTCGGGAGGTTGTCCTTGTTCTTCTTCAGTCCGAGTCCCCGTTCGCAGCGGTTTCCCGAGATGAACTGACGTCCTCCGGAGAACCGGTTGATCGTCAGACGGCAGTGATTGGTGCATCCCTGGCATTTTGCATTGTGTGTGGTAAAGCGCAGGGATTCAATCTGCTCGATGGGTAGCATGGTAGTTTCTTTTTCTGCGCCGTTTTGGGCATCGTCCTCCTCGTGGAACCGCTCGCGCGCGATGAGCCCGGCGCCGAACGCGCCCATGATTCCCGCAATGTCAGGGCGGATTGCTTCGCAGTGCGCGATTTTCTCAAATGCTCTCAGCACGCCGTCGTTATAAAATGTGCCGCCCTGCACAACGATATGTTTTCCGAGCTCCTTCGCATCGGAGACCTTGATCACTTTGTAGAGCGCATTTTTGATTACAGAATAGGAAAGACCTGCTGAGATGTCCTCCACAAGGGCACCTTCCTTCTGGGCCTGCTTCACCTTGGAGTTCATGAAGACGGTACAGCGGGTTCCCAGGTCAAAGGGGTGCTCCGCGAACAGGGCCGCCTTCGCGAAGTCTGCGATGGTGTAATTCAGGGATCTGGCAAAGGTCTCGATGAAGGATCCGCATCCGGAGGAGCAGGCTTCATTGAGCAGCACCGAATCCACGGCATGATCCTTGATCTTGATGCACTTCATGTCCTGCCCGCCGATGTCCAGGATACAGTCGACCTCCGGATCAAAGAATGAAGCAGCATAATAGTGCGCAATCGTTTCCACCTCGCCCTCATCCAGCATCAGCGCGGACTTGATCAGGGCTTCCCCGTATCCGGTGGAGCAGGAGTAGGCGATATGTGCGTCCTGAGGCATCAGGGAATAGATCTCCTTTACTGCATTGATTGCAGTCTGCAGGGGACTTCCATTGTTGTTGGAGTAGAAAGAATACAAAAGTTCTCCGTCCTCGGAGACAAGAGCGGCCTTTGTGGTTGTGGAGCCGGCGTCAATTCCCAGATAGCAGTTGCCCGCATATGTGCTGAGATCGGCGGTCTTAACATTGTAGTGCTCCTGCCGCTTCAGGAAGGAATGATAGTCCTCGTCAGACGCAAACAGAGGCTCCATTCTGGGAACCTCAAAGCTGATCTGCACGCCATTCCTGAGGGTATGGACGAGCTCGGAAAGCTTCGTGCCTGCCGCTGTGTCCGCCTTCATGGCGGAGCCGATCGCGGCAAACAGATGCGAATTGTCCGGAATGATTGCATGCGCGTCGTCCAGATTCAGGGTGCGGATAAACGCTGTCCGAAGCTCACTGAGAAAATGCAGCGGCCCGCCCAGAAATGCGACATGGCCGCGGATCGGGCGTCCGCAGGCAAGACCGGAGATGGTCTGATTGACAACTGCCTGGAAGATGGAGGCCGCAAGATCCTCCTTGGTTGCGCCCTCATTGATCAGCGGCTGGATGTCAGACTTCGCGAATACGCCGCATCTGGCCGCAATGGTGTAGAGGGACTTATAGTGTTTCGCGTACTCATTGAGTCCGCTGACATCCGTCTGCAGCAGGGAAGCCATCTGGTCGATAAAAGAACCGGTGCCGCCGGCACAGGTTCCGTTCATACGCTGGTCAATACCGGAGGGATCAAAGTAGATGATCTTCGCGTCCTCGCCGCCCAGCTCGATCGCGACATTGGTCTGCGGAAACTGCTTCTGCAGACTGGCTGAGACCGCGACAACCTCCTGCAGAAACGGAATCTTCATATTGCCTGCAAGGGTCAGCCCGCCGGATCCGGTAATGACGGGACTGACTTCCCGGTCCCCGAGTTTTTCCATGGCTTCTTCCATCAGGTCAGCCAAAGTCCCCTGGATATCTGCAAAATGTCTGCGGTAATCTGCCGCGAGAATCTGCAGGTTTTCGTCCAGCACCGCGATTTTTACCGTAGTGGACCCGATATCAATACCAAGGGAAAGCGTATTATCTGCACTCATAATTCTTCCTGCTGCTATAGATTTGGTTCAGTTCAAAACAGTAGTATACCGCTTACCCTACCCGAAATCAAATTGAAGAGCCGTTTTGATTGTATACAATATATTAGAAGTGTCTAATGAAAGGAACGCTTTACAAAGAGTGTATCCAGTTGATAAACTGATTACAGCGCAAAAGCCTGACCTCCACGCAAGCTGAGTCGCGCGCACCGTACTAGCTTCGCGTCGCCGCAAGCTCCTCGCGCACCACGCGCGATATGCTTGCTTGCCGTGGAGGGAAAGGGTGTTGGCGTGCCCCTACATGAGTGCGTAGTGGGGCCCACGACGTCCAGTGGACGCTCGTTTAGCGCCGACCGAAGCGAAGCGCGGAGCAATCCGTAATCGACTTTTGTCGGGTTGATCCTAAACTAGAACAATCAGAAAATAATCCGGATGCTTGCACACGACGGCAGATCCGGGTCTGACAGGAGAATCTTACATGAGTGGAACCTACCAGCTGATCACAACAGACGGCAGAGCGAAGCGGGGACAGCTGAGCACCGTACACGGAACGATTCAGACACCTGTATTTATGAATGTCGGGACAGTGGCCGCAATCAAAGGGGCAGTCTCGACGGATGATCTGCGCGGGATCGGGACGCAGGTGGAGCTGAGCAACACCTATCATCTGCATGTGAGAACCGGGGATGAAGCGATTAAAAAGCTGGGCGGCCTTCATAAGTTTATGAACTGGGACAGGCCGATCCTGACCGACTCCGGCGGATTTCAGGTATTCTCTCTTGCCTCGCTGCGCAAGATCAAGGAAGAAGGCGTTTCTTTTCAGTCGCATATAGACGGCCGCAGGATCTTTATGGGGCCGGAGGAAAGCATGCAGATTCAGTCGAATCTGGCTTCCACGATTGCGATGGCATTTGATGAGTGTCCTTCCTCCAGGGCGGACAGAGCGTATGTGCAGGATTCCGTCGACCGGACCTACCGGTGGCTTGTGCGGTGCAAGGCGGAGATGAAGCGGCTGAACAGCCTGCCGGACACGATCAATCGGGAGCAGATGCTGTTTGGCATCAATCAGGGTGCCGTGTATGACGATATCAGGATCGAGCATGCGAAAAAGATCGCGGAGCTGGAGCTTGACGGATACGCGGTCGGCGGCCTGGCGGTCGGAGAGACGCACGAGGAGATGTACCGCGTGCTTGACAGTACGGTGCCGTTCCTTCCGAAGGAAAAGCCCGTCTATCTGATGGGAGTCGGCACGCCGGTGAACATCGTCGAGGGCGTATACCGCGGCGTCGATTTCTTCGACTGTGTCTATCCCTCCCGGAACGGAAGGCATGGACATGCGTATACGCACCGCGGAAAGATCAATCTGAATAACGCAAGGTTCGCTTTTGACGAAACCCCTCTGGAGGAAGGCTGCCACTGCCCGGCATGCAGAAGCTACACAAGAGCCTATATTCACCATCTGTTCAAGGCGAAGGAGATGCTTGGGATGCGGCTGCTTGTGCTTCATAACCTGTACTTCTACAACCATCTGATGGAAGAGATCCGCACCGCGATCGAAGAACACCGCTACGAACAGTTTCGCGCAGACTGGATCGAAACCTATGAATCGGGGGAGACATAAAGAAGTTCTTCTTGAATACAGGCGGAAAGTTGTGTAGAATAACCTACGGTTTCGTCCGGATGATCCGTACGGATGGAGACAGGAAGAGAGCATATTAAGGAGGAATTGTTTCATGAGTCCAGCACTGTTAGAGACTTCTGCCGCGGCAGGCGGTTCCGGCATGATCATGATGATCGTCTATATGGTGATTATCTTCGGCGTGATGTATTTTCTGGCGATCCGTCCGCAGAAGAAAGAGCAGAAGCGAATGGCTGCACTTCTTTCCACGATGGAGGTCGGGGACACGGTTGTGACGAACAGCGGCTTCTACGGAACGGTGATCCAGGTTTCCGAGGAAGATTGCATCATTGAGTTCGGAAACAACAGAAACTGCCGTATTCCGATGCGCAAGAGCGCGATCGCCGAGGTTGAAAAGGCTTCTGACGGAATCGCCGATGCCCAGACGGCTGCGGATAAGAAGTGATCTGAAACAGAAAGATCAAATAAAGGCTGCCGAAGGAGATTCGGCAGCCTTTCTTACAGACAGGTCAATGGACTATGCCTGATGGCACCCCGGCCTTCTTCAGCGTCTGGAAGGCTCTGACTCGAATCCGGAGGAGTGAATGTTCTTCACCGTCCGCAGTACATAGTGCGTTCTTGTCAGCCGGACACCCGGATAGTCCTTGATCCGGTTGTGGATCTGTTCCAGGTGATCGCTGGACCGGCAGCAGATCTTCAGCATGAAGTCAAATTCACCGGTCAGGTAATAGCATGCGATGATATTCGGATCCAGATCGATGTGCTGGATGAATTCATCGTTGAAGCGGGGATGCTCCATGCCGATCTCCATCAGGACCGTGATGTCATTACCGAGCTTGGAATCGTCGCAGATCACGGTATAAGACTGAATCAGTCCGGACTTTTCCATCTTCTTGATCCGTTCGATTACGGTGGATACCGACAGGTGAATGGTTTTGCTGATATCGGACGCGGTCTGCCGGGCATTCGCTTTCAGTTCGGCGAGAATCTGAAAATCCAGGTTATCCATATCAATATACCTCTTGTACCATAAGATTTTGCAATTACGGTGGTATTATAACATAAATCTTTTGTTTGTGTGTTGAAAAAACGAAAATAATAAATTATGATGACCTCATGCCTTGTATAGGGAAAAGGTGTCATCATGATTCAGGAAAGGTATGATAAGAAATGGGAAAAGAAGGGAAAAGCTTCAGAATCGGCGTGATTGAGGGAGACGGGATCGGTCCGGAGATTGTCCGGGAAGCGGTCAGGGTATTGAACCAGGCTGCCGCGCGGTTTGACGTTTCTTTAGAGTATGTTCCGATGGTGATGGGAGGATGCTCCATCGACCGTTATGGAATCCCCCTTACGGAAGAGACAATTGCCCAGGCAAAGACCTGCGATGCGGTCCTCATGGGATCGATCGGCGGAGATCCCGCGGTCAGCCCCTGGTATCAGCTCGAGCCCTCCAAAAGGCCGGAGGCGGGTCTTCTCGGAATCCGCAAGGCACTTGGACTGTTTGCGAACCTTCGTTTTTCCGTTCTGTATGAAGACCTGAAGGATGCGTGTCCGCTGCGGGAAGATATCGCGCAGGAGGGAATCGACTTTGTGATTCTGAGAGAGCTGACCGGAGGTCTGTATTTCGGCGAGAAGAAGACGGAAACGGTGAACGGCGAAGCGCGCGCGACGGACGTGCTGGCTTACTCAGAGAGTGAGATTCGCAGAATTGCCGTGAAGGCATTTGACAGTGCGATGCTCCGCAGAAAAAAGCTGACTCTGGTGGATAAGGCGAATGTCCTTGAGAGCTCGCGTCTGTGGAGAAAGGTCGTCGGCGAGATGGCGAAGGAGTATCCGGAGGTTTCGGTTGATTATATGTATGTGGACAATGCTGCCATGCAGCTGATCCGCAGACCTTCCCAGTTTGACGTGATCCTGACCGAGAATATGTTCGGCGATATCCTCTCCGATGAGGCATCTATGGTCACCGGATCGATCGGGATGCAGCCCAGCGCTTCTTTGGCGGAAGGAAGGTTCGGTTTGTATGAACCCAGTCATGGAAGCGCGCCTGACATTGCCGGGCAGGATAAGGCGAACCCGCTGGCGACGATTCTGTCCGCCGCATGCATGCTGCGCTATTCCCTCGGGCTGGAGGAGGCTGCCGACGCGATCGAGAAGGCTGTGATTGAGGCGATCGGAAAGGTCAGGACCGCTGACCTGAAGACCGATGGAGACGGTACCAAGCTGGTTGGATGCACCGAGATGGGGCAGTATGTTGCCCGGTTGATTGGAGGAGAGAAATGAAAAGCGATAAGGTGAAAGCAGGCGTTCAGCAGGCCCCGCACAGATCATTGTTCAATGCACTTGGATTCACAAAAGAAGAGCTGGAAAAGCCTTTGATCGGAATCGTCAGCTCTTATAATGAGATTGTTCCCGGTCATATGAACATCGATAAAATCGTTGACGCCGTGAAGATGGGAGTTGCCATGGCCGGCGGCGTCCCCAGAGTCTTTCCCGCGATTGCGGTATGCGACGGCATTGCGATGGGACACGAGGGAATGAAGTATTCCCTGGTGACGCGCGATCTGATCGCGGACTCCACGGAGTGCATGGCGAAGGCACATCAGTTCGACGCGCTGGTCATGGTACCGAACTGTGACAAGAACGTCCCTGGCCTTCTGATGGCTGCCGCCAGAATCAATGTTCCGACGATCTTCGTCTCCGGCGGTCCGATGCTGGCAGGACATGTCATGGGACAGAAGCGCTCCCTGAGCTCGATGTTTGAGGCAGTCGGAGAGTATACCGCGCACAGGATTACCGAGGAGCAGCTTCTGGAATATGAGCGCAAGGTATGTCCGACCTGCGGAAGCTGCAGCGGCATGTACACCGCAAACAGCATGAACTGCCTGACGGAGGCCCTTGGCATGGGGCTTGCCGGAAACGGCACGATTCCGGCAGTCTACTCCGACCGTCTGCGTCTGGCCAAGCATGCCGGCATGCAGATTATGGAGCTTCTGCGCCGCAACATCCGCCCGCGCGATATCATGACGAAAGAGGCATTTATGAACGCCCTTACCGTCGACATGGCACTGGGATGCTCCACGAATTCCATGCTGCATCTGCCGGCAATCGCGCATGAGGCCGGTGTGGAGATCAATGTCGACATCGCGAATGAGGTTTCCGAGCGCACGCCGAACCTGTGCCATCTGGCTCCTGCAGGTCCGACCTATATGGAGGACCTGAACGAAGCCGGCGGCGTGAGGGCCGTGATGAAGGAGCTGACCAAGAAGGATCTGCTGAACCTGAATTGTCTCACCTGCACCGGCAGGACGGTGGGAGAGAACATTGCGGATGCGAAGAACCTGAACCCTGAGGTTATCCGCCCTGTGGAGAATCCGTTCTCCGAAACCGGCGGGCTTGCAGCCCTGAAGGGGAATCTTGCCCCGGATTCCGGAATCGTGAAACGTTCCGCGGTTGTAAGCGAGATGATGGTCCATGAAGGCCCCGCACGGGTATTTGACTGCGAGGAGGATGCCATCGAGGCGATTCTCGGCGGCAGGATCCACGAGGGAGATGTGGTTGTGATCCGCTACGAAGGACCCAAGGGCGGCCCGGGTATGCGGGAGATGCTGAATCCGACCAGCGCGATTGCCGGAATGGGACTTGGCAGCTCGGTTGCCCTGATTACAGACGGCAGATTCTCCGGCGCGTCCAGAGGCGCGTCGATCGGACATGTTTCTCCGGAAGCGGCGGTGGGCGGCCCGATCGCACTTGTGAAGGAAGGAGACAGAATCCGGATCGATATTCCCGCGTACAGCCTTGAGCTTCTGGTGAGTGACGAGGAACTTGCCGAGAGAAGAAAGGAATGGAAGCCGAGAACGCCGAAGATTACGGAGGGATATCTGGCCCGGTACGCTGCGCTTGTAACAAGCGGAAACAAAGGTGCCGTTCTGCGGGTTCCCGGGGAGGAAAATGAATGAAGATGAATGGATCCCAGATACTGATCGAGTGTCTGAAGGAACAGGGAGTCGATACTGTATTCGGTTATCCGGGCGGTGCAATCCTGAATGTCTATGACGAGCTGTACCGGCACCAGAAGGAGATCCGTCATATCCTGACCTCCCATGAGCAGGGGGCTGCACACGCAGCCGACGGCTATGCGAGAGCAACCGGCTCCGTAGGCGTATGCCTGGCAACATCCGGCCCCGGGGCAACGAATCTTGTCACGGGAATCGCGACGGCCAATATGGATTCGGTTCCGCTGGTCGCCATCACCTGCAACGTCGGAATCTCTCTTCTGGGAAAGGATTCCTTCCAGGAGATTGACATCGCGGGTATCTCGATTCCGATCACCAAGTACAACTGCATCGTGAAGGATGTCACCTGCCTTGCCGACACCATCCGCAAGGCGTTCCGGATCGCCAGGGAAGGGCGGCCGGGACCGGTTCTGGTTGACCTGACCAAGAATGTCACTTCGGATGTCACCGACTATGAGCCGGTCACGCCGGAGGAAATCATTCCGCAGAGCGAGTATATCCGGCTGCATGATCTGGAAGCTGCTGCCGATCTGATCGGAAAGGCGAAGCGGCCGGTCATCTTTGCCGGGGGCGGCGCGGTGATCTCAGGATGCTCGAAGGAGCTGAAGAAGCTTGCGCATCTGCTTCAGGCGCCAGTCTGCGACTCCCTGATGGGAAAGGGCGCATTTGACGGAAATGATCCCCTGTATCTGGGCATGCTGGGCATGCACGGAACGAAGGCGGCGAATCTTGCCGTATCGCGCTGTGACCTTCTTCTTGCCGTGGGCTGCCGGTTCTCTGACCGCGTCATCGGAAACCCGAAGTCCTTTGCGAAGGGGGCAAAGATCGTTCAGATCGATATCGACCCTGCGGAGATCAACAAGAATATCAAGGTGGATGTCTGCATTACCGGGGACTGCAATGAAGCTTTGAAGCGGCTGAACCCGCTGGTGAAATCGCTCGACCATACGGATTGGGCCAGAGAGTGTATGGAGCTTGGGGAAAGGTTCCCGCTGCGCTATGACGAAGACCGCCTGACAGGACCCTTTATCATGCAGGAGATCTACCGTCTGACCGAAGGCGAAGCAAAAATCGTGACAGAGGTTGGCCAGCATCAGATGTGGGCTGCGCAGTATTATTGCTACAAGGAGCCAAGGCAGCTCTTTACGTCGGGCGGACTCGGTACGATGGGATACGGCCTCGGCGCCTCTTTGGGCGTGAAGACAGCCTGGCCGGCAAAGACAGTGATCAACATCGCCGGAGACGGCTGCTTCCGGATGAACATGAACGAGCTTGCGACTGCGAGCCGGTACAACATCGGGATCATCGAGGTGGTGTTCAACAATTCTGTTCTGGGCATGGTCCATCAGTGGCAGGAGCTGTTCTATGGAAAGCGTTATTCCCAGACAATCCTGAAGGATAAGGTGGATTACTGCGCGCTGGCAAAGGCGCTGGGCTGTGAGGCGGTCCGCGTTACGAAGAGAGAAGAATTCGCGCCGGCATTCGAAAAGGCCCTGAAGGCGGGCGGACCTGTTCTGATCGAATGTGTGATCAATGAAAATGACAATGTCTTCCCGATGGTGCCGGCCGGTCACTCGATTTCGGAGGCATTTGACCAGGCGGATCTGGAAGCAAAGGGTGCAAAGTCCTGACTGGACCAAGTTGTAAAAAGTGACAGAAGACAGAGACAGAGGAGAAGGAGAAAACCGATATGTACAAATATGCATGCCTGAACCCGATCAGTGAAAGCGGACTTCGCGGGTTTGGGGACAATTACACGAAAACCGATGACGTGAAAGACGCAGACGCAATTCTCGTGCGCAGCGCGGATATGCATGCAATGGAGCTGGAGGAGAATGTCCTTGCTGTTGCCAGAGCAGGCGCCGGCGTCAATAATATTCCGGTTGAGGAGTATGCGTCCAAAGGGGTTGTTGTCTTCAATACGCCCGGCGCAAACGCGAACGGTGTGAAGGAGATGGTATTTGCAGGCATGCTGCTGGCAGCCCGGGATATCGTGGGAGGCGTGAACTGGGTCAAGGCAAATGTGAATGATGAGAACATCAAGAAGGATGTCGAGAAACAGAAGAAAGAATTTGCCGGAACCGAGCTTTCCGGAAAGAAGCTGGGCGTGATCGGCCTTGGCGCGATCGGGAATCTGGTTGCGAATGCGGCGGTGCATTTCGGGATGGAGGTATATGGCTATGATCCGTATATCTCGGTGAACTGGGCCTGGAACCTGAGCCGTTCTGTCAGGCATATCGACAACGTCGAGACGATCTACCGCGAGTGTGATTACATCACGATTCATGTTCCGCTGCTTGACAGCACGAAAAAGATGATCGGAAAGGATGCGATCGCGCTCATGAAACCGAATGCGGTTTTGCTGAATTTTGCGCGTGATCTGCTGGTGGATGAGGATGAGGTCCTCAAGGCGCTGGATGAGAGGCGTCTTGCGCACTATGTCTGCGATTTCCCGAATACAAAGACAAATGGCCATGAGAAGGTGATTCTGACACCGCATCTGGGCGCGTCCACACAGGAGAGTGAGGAGAACTGCGCGGTGATGGCAGTGGAGCAGCTGAGGGATTTCCTGGAAAACGGCAATATCCGCAACAGCGTCAATTATCCTGCCTGCAGCATGGGACAGTGCACCTCACAGCACAGAATCGCGATCTACCACAAGAATGTCAAACACATGATCCGCCAGTTCGCGGACATTCTCTCCTACACGAATGTTGCGAACATGTCCAATACCAGCCGCGGTGAGTATGCTTACACCATGATTGACATTGAGGACGCTCTGGAGCCGGAGACGGTCAGACAGATCAGCGGCATTGAAGGAGTGGCCCGCGTCAGAGTTGTGCGTTAACGGCCCGGCCGTTTTCGAAAAGGATCTGGTTACATTGCTTTCAGAAAGAAATCACAAGGACTCGGGGGTGTATCTATGAAGAAAAAACTGTATGATCTGATGGATTGGGGCCGTATCGAGGGAATTGTTTATTCGGAGGAAAACCAGCCGCACAGCTTTCTGGGCGCTCAGCTTACCCCTCAGGGCGTGCTGATCCAGACATTTCTTCCTGCTGCTGAAGCGGTGTGCGTGACGGCGGGGAAAGAGCGCGTCCAGATGGAGATGGTCGATGAGAATGGCTTCTTCGCCGCGCTGCTCTCCGGAAAGGAGATTCCGGATTACCGGCTGGAGATCCGTTATCAGGATGAGAGCACCAGATCCGTGCGGGATCCCTATAACTATGAACCGCAGATACCGGAAAAGATTCTGAAAAAGTTCCGCGCAGGGATCTGCTATAACATCTACGAGTATCTCGGCGCGCATCCTGTCACGGTGAACGGGGAGCGCGGCATGTATTTTGCCGTATGGGCACCGAACGCACTCCGCGTCAGCCTTGTCGGTGATTTCAATCACTGGGACGGCCGGGTTCTTCCGATGAGGAAGCTTACGGAATATGGGATCTTTGAGCTGTTCGTTCCCGAGATGAAGGAGGGCGTTCTCTATAAGTACGAGATCAAGACGCCGGGCGGACTGACCTTCCTCAAGACAGATCCCTATGGATATCAGTGTGAGCTCAGACCTGACAATGCTTCGGTTACAACCGATCTTTCCTCGTATGAGTGGAAGGATGCCTCCTGGATGGAGGAACGCCAGCGGGTGGATGTGAAGACTCTGCCGATGAGTGTCTATCAGATCCATGCCGGTACCTGGCAGGTTCCCGGGAACGAAGATGCGCCTTTTGAAAATTACCGGCAGCTGGCGGAAAAGCTGGCCGCTTATGTGCTGGAGATGGGCTACACCCATGTGGAGCTTCTGCCGATTATGGAGCATTCGGAGGACCGTACGCTTGGCTTTGCCACGACCGCCTATTATGCGCCTACCAGCCGGTACGGAAGCGCGCAGGACTTCATGTATTTTGTGGACTATCTGCATCAACACAAGATCGGCGTCATCCTGGACTGGGTGCCGGGTCATTTCCCGCGGGATGTGAACGCTCTGATCGGCTTTGACGGCACGAATCTGTATGAGCACCGGGATCCCCGTCAGTCACTCTATGCGTATGACGGAAGCCTGACCTACAATTACGGCCGGGCTGAAGTCAAGAATTTCCTGATCGCGAACGCCCTGTTCTGGGCGAAGGTATATCATGCGGACGGGCTGCGTCTGGAGGATATCTCGCGCATGCTGTATCTTGACTACGGCAAGAATCCGGGACAGTGGGTCGCAAACCTGTACGGGGGAAATGAGAACCTGGACGCGGTGGAATTCTTCAAGCACCTGGATTCCATCTTCCGCCAGGAGGCAGGCGGCGCGCTGCTGATCGCGCAGGACAGCTCCCAGTGGCCGATGGTGACCTCGGCTGTGGAGGAGGACGGACTCGGATTTGATTTTAAGTGGAATAAGGGATTTCGGGATGCGCTGATCGATTATATGCAGCTGGATCCGATCTTCCGGGGCCCGCATCACCAGGAGCTGATCTTCAGCATGGTGTACAATTATTCCGAAAACTTCATGCTTGCGCTGGACTATGAGGATGTGTCCGGAAGGCATGGTTCCATGTACAGCCAGGTTCCCGGCAGAAGAAAGACGAAGCTGGCAAACCTGCGGGCAATGTACGGCTATATGATGCTTCATCCGGGCAAGAAGCTGTTTGCCATGGGCTGCGAGATTGCGCAGAAGGCAGCGCTCAGCGATCAGGAGGGCGTTGACTGGAGCTCGCTGGAGGAGGAAGAGAACAGGCAGTTTCAATCCTACTGCGCCGCGCTTTTGCATTTTTATCGTGAGAATCCCGCTCTTTACGCACTGGACTATGCGCCGGAAGGGTTTGAGTGGATCAACAATATTTCCGCAAATGAAAACATGCTGGTATTCCTGCGCCGCAGTGCCATCGAGGAAGAGACGCTTCTCGCGGTTGTGAACTTCTCGAATCTGGCCTACAAGAACCATAAGATCGGCGTTCCCTTCCCCGGGAAGTACAAGGAGATCCTGAATTCGGATGCGGTATCCTTCGGCGGAGAGGGCAATGTGAATCCCAGAGTCAAGAATTCACGGCAGGATGAATGTGACGAACTGCCCAATTCCATCCGGATCACGGTTCCTCCGCTCGGAATCAGCATCTTCCGCTGCAGCAGAGTGGAGCCTGCGAAAGAGACAAAGGAGTCAAAGCGGTCTGCTTCGAAGACAGCGGGGCAGCTCTCCGGCGGGAAAAAGAAGACAGCCGGAAAGAAGGCGGCACAAAAGTCCGGCCATGCCCCGGCCGGGACTGCTTCGAAAAAAAGTCTGAAGGAAGAACTGGAGGAAAAGGTACAGAGGGAAGATTACCGCTGATCTTTCGTCATAATTCATAAAAGAAGTAGTGATATCAAAAAAAGAGTTAGGGAAATTGGCGTCTTTTGATTGCCTATTTCCCTAACTTGTTTTATCATGATGGTAAGGATGCGTCAGTCGCCGGAGGAGGCCTGACCGTCATCAGAAGCAGATTGCTTTGCTTCATCGAGATAGCTGTACAGCGTGTATTTGGAGATGCCAAAGATCTGGCAGACCTTGGGCCCGGACTTGGTGATCAGGAACGCGCCGGAATCGTTCAGGAACCGGATCGCTCTGACCTTTTCCGCCTTGTCCATGAGTGCCGCGGGCTTTCCGACCATACGGATGGACTGGTCGATCAGAGAGTCCAGAAGATCGGCAACATTTGTAGAGATCGGCTCCGGTTCTTTGGTGCTTTGCAGGGAAGTGTTGTAAGAGTGGAGCGCATGTTCGCCGGCAACGGTTAAGGTGATGTCGTTGTTGATCGCCAGAACACCGATCGCTTTTCCATTTTCATCGCGCAGAAAGATCGTGCTGGACTTCAGAATCTTTCCGTCTCTGGTTTTGGTGAGATAGGAAAGCTTGTCCGAGTGGGTTTCCTCGGCGTCATGGATCGCTTCGAGCGCAATCTTGGAGGGCCCGTCCCCGATCGAACGTCCGGAGATATGTCCGTTCTCAATCGCGATAATGGTGTGATCCAGATCGTCGCCGGTCAGATCGTGAAGAACGACTTCACAGGTCGAGCCGAATTGAATGGCAAGTGCTTTTACCAGACGTCTGGCGAAGTCAAAGGAATCCGCTTTCTTCATCTTACAACCCTCATCTGCATGATACTTTCCAGGCAGCGCATTCACGCTCCCAGGAGCTGAATATAAAATATTTTAAGGCAGGAAAACAAATATTACAAGGAGGTAGAACAATGCTTTTGGTGGGAAACGGACGCGTTTTTACGCTGGATGATTCAAATCCTTATCTGAAAGACGGAGCGGTCGTAATAGACGGCGAAGTAATCAAGGAGATCGGTTCCTTTGCCGCTATGAAGGAGAAGTATCCCGACGCAGAGTTTGTGGATGCGCATGGACAATTGATTCTGCCCGGCTTTATCAACGCGCACACGCACATTTACTCAGGTCTTGCAAGAGGGCTTGCGATCAAGGGAAACAATCCGACGAATTTCTATGAGGTGCTCGACGGAACCTGGTGGAAGATAGACCGTCATCTGACCATAGACGGAACAAAAGCGTGCGCCTATGCCACGATTCTTGACTGCATCCGGGACGGTGTGACGACCATCTTTGATCATCATGCTTCCTTCTGTGAGATTCCGGGAAGCCTGTTTGCCATCAAAGATGTGGCGAAGGAGCTCGGGATCCGCTCCTGCCTGTGCTATGAGGTCTCAGAGCGCGACGGCATGGAAAAGTGTGATCAGGGCATTCAGGAGAATGCTGACTTTATTGCCTGGGCGCAGAAAGAGGACAGCGATATGATCAAGGCCATGTTCGGCGGCCATGCGCTGTTTACGATTTCTGACAGGACGTTCCAGAAGATGGTGGAGGCGAATGACGGGCGGACCGGATTCCACATTCATGTTTCCGAAGGAATGAATGATGTCTGGGACAGTCTTCAGAATTACGGATGCCGTCCGGTGGAGCGCCTTTTGAACAATCGGATTCTCGGACCGATGACCCTGCTGGGACATTGCATTCACCTCAGCCCGGATGAGATGGACATGATCAAAGAGACGAACACCATGGCAGTGAACAACCCCGAGTCCAATATGGGCAACGCGGTAGGCTGCGCCCCGGTTCTTCAGATGCTGAAGAAGGGGATCACGGTCGGCCTTGGTACGGATGCCTATACACATGACATGCTGGAATCTTTGAAGGTGTTCCTGATCATCCAAAGACACAACGCCGGCCTTCCCAATGTTGCGTTCGGGGAAGCGCTTCAGACACTTCTGGAAAACAACCGGAAGATCTGTGCGAAGTACTTCAAAAAGCCGCTTGGCATTCTGAAGGAAGGCGCAGCCGCTGACGTCATTGTCATGGATTACAAGCCCTTCACGCCGATCGATGAGAACAATCTCGGCGGACATATGATCTTCGGGCTCATGGGAAAGAATTGCCGTACCACCATCATCAACGGTAAGGTCCTGTATCAGGACCGTGCGTTTGTCGGCATCGACGAGGAGAAGATCAATGCCTGGACGATGGAGCAGGCATGCAGGCTGTGGGGCGAACTGAACGAAACGACTTACGATCCGGAGCAATACCTGAGCCGGTGATGTCAGCACGCGGGAGGCGATCGATCAATTCTGGAAAATAATAAGTTTACTTACAAAACTTTGTTATGGGAGGAGGATAAAATATGAGTGATCTGATGAGACTGATCCCTTACAGACAGCTTCTGGCGTGGTCGGTCGGGGAGTATGAAAAGAGCGGGAGCATCTTTGGAGTTTCGAAGATTCTCAAGAGAAATGATAAGCATTATCCGATCTTTGACCAGAAGATCAAGACCGTGTTCGGACCGGCAGCCGGGCCAAATACCCAGCTGGCACAGAATCTGGTGGCTTCTTATCTGGCGGGATCTTCCTGGTTCGAGCTCAAGACGGTCCAGAAGATGGACGGACGTGAGCTTGCGGCCTGTGTGCCGAAGCCATGTATTGTTGCCGAGGATGAGTGCTACAACTGCGAGTGGTCCACCGAGCTGGAGGTCGGACAGGCTTATGAGGAATATGTGAAAGCCTGGGTGCTGATTCACATTCTGGCGACAGAGCTGGAGCTGGGATGTCCGAACGCGGTCGTCTTCAACATGTCTGTCGGCTATGACCTGGACGGCATTAAGACCGAGAAGATTCAGACGTTCCTTGATAACATGATCGAAGCGAAGGACAACCCTGTCTTCCGGGACTGCATCGCAGCTTCCCTGGAGGCGGTGGATCAGGGCATTCTGAAGAAGGTGACCAAAGAGGACATCCTGAAGATTCCGTCCCGGATCTCGAATTCCGTCACGGAGTCAACACTGCACGGATGTCCCCCGAAGGAGATCGAGGCGATTGCTTCCTACCTGCTTCAGGAAAAGCACCTGAATACTTATGTAAAGTGCAATCCGACGCTGCTGGGATATGACTTCGCGAGAAAGACACTCGATGACCTGGGATTTGATTACATTGCCTTTGACGATCATCATTTTACGACGGATCTTCAGTGGGAGGATGCCGTTCCGATGTTTGAGCGTCTGATCCGCCTTTCCGAAAGCCTTGGACTTGCGATCGGAATCAAGCTGACGAATACCTTCCCGGTGGATGTGAAGGCCGGCGAGCTCCCGAGCGAGGAGATGTATATGTCCGGACGCAGCCTCTATCCGCTGACGGTTCAGCTCGTCAAGAGAATCGCGAAGCAGTTTGACGGAAAACTTCGGATCTCCTATTCGGGCGGCGCTGACTACTTCAGCATCCGGGATCTGGTCACGGCGGGTGTCTGGCCGGTCACGATGGCAACCACCCTGCTTAAGCCGGGCGGATATCAGAGACTGTATCAGATCGGGAAGCTCCTGGAGGATATCCCGGATGATGAATGGGAGGGAGTGGATGTCGAAAAGGTCAGTGAACTGGCTGACGCAGCTTTGACCAGGAAGCGGAACCGCAAGAGTGTGAAACCGCTTCCATCCAGGAAGAAGGAAGAGAGCCTTCCGCTCATGGACTGCTTCGACGCGCCCTGTCAGAGCGGATGTCCGATTCATCAGGATATTCCTGCGTATCTGCGTGCGATGGAGGAGGGTAGAAGTGAGGATGCGCTTCAGATCATCCTTGAGAAAAATGCACTTCCGTTCATTACCGGAACGATCTGTCCGCATACATGCGGTGACCGCTGCATGCGAAATCACTATGAGGAGAGCGTCCATATCCGGGAGGTGAAGCTGGCGGCTGCGAAAGAAGCCGCGTCTGCTGTCTGTAAAAAGGCGGAAACCGGAAACGCGGCAAGCGGCAAGAAGGTGGCGGTTGTCGGAGGCGGTCCTGCCGGACTTGCGGCAGCTTCCTTCCTGTCAAGGGCCGGAGCCCAGGTCACGGTATTCGAGAAGCAGGATACCCTCGGCGGTGTCGTGCGCCAGGCAATTCCGCTCTTCAGAATTCCGGATGAGGCAATTGACCATGATATTGCTCTGTGTGCCAGATACGGGGCACAGTTCAAAACAGGCTGTGAGATTACAGACCTGGATGCGCTGAAGAAGGAAGGCTTTACAGATATCCTTCTGGCTGTCGGCGCATGGAAGCCGGGCAGAAGTGCGCTTCAATACGGAGAGGCTCTGGATGCGCTGGAATTCCTGACGAAGGTCAAGAGAGACGACAGCGCTGTGAATCTGGGCGAGAAGGTTGTTGTGATCGGCGGCGGAAATACCGCGATGGATGTCTCCCGGGCCGCGAAGCGCGTGAAGGGCGTAAAGCAGGTCAGCCTTGTATACCGCAGAACAAAGAGATACATGCCTGCGGATGAGGAGGAGCTTCAGGAAGCCATCGCAGATGGC
>CADBZI010000015.1 GCA_902799015.1 uncultured Lachnospiraceae bacterium
TTAGACATTTTTCTCGTATATCACCTGAAGTCCTGTCAGAAGCAGGGTTTTGTCAACAATAATCTCATGTCTGCAGGCTGGGACTACACTGGGCGAAAGGCCGCCTGTGGCGATCGCGGTCAATTTTTCTCCCATTTCTTCCTCCATACGGTCCAGAAGCCCGTCGATCATCGCCGCATGTCCGTACACAAGGCCGCTCCGCATTGCTTCCACCGTGTTGCGGCCAATCGCGTGCTTCGGCACATCCAGACTGATTCCGCTGAGCATGGAGGTCTTTGTCACCAGAGCGCTCAGGTTCAGCCGAAGTCCCGGCATAATGGAGCCTCCGATATAATTACGGTCCCGGTCCACCACTGACAGGGTCGTCGCGGTTCCCATATCGATCACCACCAGCGGAGGCTGGTACTTTGCCAGCGCTCCGGCAGCTCCCGCGACAAGATCCGCTCCAACCGTGGAAGGCTCGTCAATCCGGATATTCAGGCCAGTCCGGATTCCGGGGCCGAGAACCATTGCTTTCTTCCCGCAGATCTTCCGAAGTGCCGTCCGGATGACAGGGGTAATCGGCGGAACCACCGAGGAGATAATGGAGCCCTCAACACCTTTTGGATCAATCCCGTGCAGATCGAGCGCCACCCGGAACAGGATGGCATACTCCAGGGAGGTCTTTACCGTGTCCGTCGACAGCCGTTCCGTAAACAGAACCTTCTCCTTCTCCATGCAGCCGATTACAATATTCGTATTCCCAACATCAATCGCGAGTATCATCGTCTTCTCCCTTTCTGTCTGCTGTATGCAGGTGCATCGGCTTGCCCGCAGTCGGTCTGATCACCCGGATGCCGGGGAATTCCGTCTCGATCAGCTCCTTCAGAGGCCGCAGATCAACATCTCTGGACATCGGCGGGAACGCATTGTCAAAATGACTCAGGACAATGCTCTTCGGATGGAGACGCTCCAGCACCTCCCTGGCCCTTGCCGGAAGATCATTGTTCCCCTGATAAGGAAGAATCAGGATGTCCACATCCTCCGGATACTGCTCCCCGGGATCCAGTGCAAGGCTGCCGAGAAGCAGAATCTGTCTCCCGCCTGCGCAGATCTGAAACACCACGCTCTCTCCCGCCTCCTTGAAGAGATGGTTTGCCTGGTAGAGGAACGGGAGATTTCCCGCATATCGGAGTGTGCGCAGAGGAGACATCGTGTCAAGAAGATGCCGCCACTGGAATTCGATATGCCTTCCCTTCAGTACATCGATATCAATCGATCCGATTCGGTAGGTCCTTCCGGGCTCGATCTGAACGACATTGCTCTGATCCTCCAGAAACTCCCCCAATGTCCTGCAGCTTTGTCCGGTGCAAAATACCGTAATGTCTCCCTCGCCGGCTTCCAGAAGCTCCTGGGCCGTGTAGAGATGATCAAAATGACAATGCGTCACGAAGATCGTATCATACCGGATCAGTTCCTGCGGATCGGCTCCGTAGGAGCCTCCCTTCAGTTCCAGAAACGGATCGAACAGAACCTTGTCCTCTCCGCACTGAAGTCCGAAGCACGCTGTGCCATACCATGTAAGCTTCATATCCTGACCTGCCTTTTTCCGGTTCTGCCCCGCCTCTACTTGGCATCGTTTAAAAGTGCCTGCGTATAAGGATGCTCCGGATGCCGGAAAACCTTCTGCGTCTCCCCATACTCTACGATATATCCGTGCTGCATGACCATTACCTTATTGCAGATCTGCCAGATTACATTCAAATCGTGACTGATGAACAGGTAGCTGAGCGATCCGGATTCCTTCAGTTTCTTCAGAAGCTCCAGAATCTGTGCCTGGATCGTCACATCCAGCGCGGATACCGGTTCATCGGCGATGATCAGCTTCGGTCTGGTGATGGCGGCGCAGGCGATACTCACCCGCTGCCGCTGCCCGCCGGAGAGCGCCTGCGGTTTCCGGTTCAGATACTCTTCATCCAGGCCGACATCCAGCAGCATCTTTCGGACAGCCTCCAGCCGCGCGGCTTTCGTGCGGGGAATCCAGTCCTCCTGGCTTCTTTTTGCAAGCGCTCTCAGAGGCTCTTCGAGAATCCACCGGATCGTCCTTGCCGGATTGAGACTGGAATACGGATCCTGGAAAACCATCTGCGGATAGGAAGTATGATGAATCACCTCACCATCATAATCCTTCACAATCCCGAGGAGAACCTTCGCCAGCGTTGTTTTCCCGCTGCCGCTCTCGCCCACCAGTCCGAGAATGTCACCCTTCCGGATCTCAAAGCTCACGTCACGCAGTACCTGCTGCCTGTCATCATGGCTGAAATCCGTCAGGTCCTCTTCATAAAAGCTGTTCAGATGCCGGACTTCCAGAATCTTTTCGTCATCCATCGATCTGTAATCTTCTCCACAATCACGCATCAGTTTCTCAGGGTCGAGCGGCGGGACGGGATCGCCGCGATCAGCTTCTTCGTGTAGGGGTGCTGCGGGTTGGCGAAGACTTCCTGTGTGTTCCCTGACTCCACTATCTTTCCTCTCTGCATCACGATCACCTTCGTGCAGAGCCGGTTCACCACATGCAGGTCATGGCTGATGAACAGAATCGCCATCTTCGTCTCCCGGTTCAGCTTCCGCAGCAATTCCAGGATCCGTGCCTGCATCGACACATCCAGCGCAGTCGTGATCTCATCCGCGAGCAGCAGCTTCGGCTTTGTCACGATCGCAGCCGCGATCATTGCCCGCTGAAGCATGCCGCCGGACAGTTCATGGGGATATTTCCGCCAGGTCTTTTCCGGCTCCGGCAAGCCTGCCTTGCGCATGGCATCCAGCGCCAGCTCCTTCTTCCGGTCCGCGCTCAGTTCCTTCTCATGCACATACAGGCTCTCCTGAATCTGTCTCCCGATCCGGTAGACCGGGTTAAAGGAGGTCATGGGCTCCTGAAATACAATGCTCAGCTCCTTGCCCAGAATCCGGTTCAGCTCTTTCTGTGTACAGTCGAAGATCTCAACCCCGTCCAGTGTAATGCTTCCTTCCGTATCCGCCTTCTCCCTCGGCAGCAGGCCGCCGATGCACATGCTGGTGACGGTTTTGCCGGTTCCGCTCTCTCCGACCAGGCCAAGAACATCTCCTTCTTCCATGGAAAAGGAAACCCCGTCTACCGCAAAACGGTCCGGCGCCGCATCATGAAAATGCACTTTCAGATTGTTTACTTCCAGAAGGCTCATACGTTCTCTCCATCCGGTTTCTCATTACCGCTGCGCCTCAGCCCGCCTGCTTAAGGCCGCCTGTGGAGCCGGGAATGTCCTGCTCAGGTTGTACTTTGCTGAATGCCTTCACTCAAAAGAGAAAAGGCAAGAATCAGCACAACCATCATGAATCCCGTTCCCAGGACATACCAGGGAGCGGAGGCAAGATAATTCTGACTGTCCTTGAGCATGGAGCCAAGGCTTGCCTTCGGCGGCTGGATACCGATTCCGAGAAAGCTCATACTGGCCTCTGCCAGGATGGCGTTGTTGAATCCGATGGTCAGCGCCGGGATCAGAATCGGCAGCGTATTCGGAAGGATATGCGCATAGAGGATACGCGGTGTCCTGACGCCCTCAAGCCTGGCTGCCTTGATATAATTCAGATCCCGGATTCCTGCATACTGGGTGCGTACCACCCTGGCAAAGCTTGGTATGAACAAAATTCCGAGCGCCAGAACGATGTTGGACTCGCTGCTTCCCGCGATACTGATAATCACCAGGGACAGAAGAATCGCCGGGAAAGCGGTGATCGTATCGCAGATCCGCATCAGGATCAGGTCCGCGATTCCGCCATAATAGCCGCACAAAGAGCCAATCAGGATGCCCGCCGCGCAGCCGATCACCACAACCATCACCGCGATCAGAAAGCTGGTGCCGGCCCCCTGCATCACACGGGAGAACACATCTCTTCCGAAATTATCCGTGCCAAGCAGATGCCGCCAGGAAGGCGGCTGCAGCTTTTCCCTCGCATTCATGGCCGTCGTGCTGTAGGGCGTCCAGAAGAAGCCGCACACAATGAGCGCCGTCATAAACCCCGAGAGAATTCCTCCTGTGAGAAGATATCGGTTTTTCTTTTTCTTCGTTGGATTCTTCACACGCGCATCCTTCCCGTCAGCTCCGCAGCCTTGGATCCATCCAGTGATTCACAAGATCCGCCAAGAAGTTCACAATCATGATCCATGCAGCCAGCAGCACCACGATGGCCTGCACCACGGGGTAATCTCTGTTTCCGATAGACGATACCAGCAGCCTGCCAATCCCCGGAATCGTAAAGACCTGCTCGATAATGATGGTTCCCGTCATGATCTCCGCAGCACTTACCGCCAGAAAGGTCACCACGGGGATCATCGCATTTCTCAGGACATGCCTAAGCAGGATCTCCCTCCTGGAAAGGCCTCTTGACTTTGCCGTCAGAACATAGTTTTCCGTCAGTTCATCACGGATCGATCCGCGCAGCATCCGCACCGTCATGGCGATGCGCGGCAGCGCCAGGGACAGGGCGGGAAGCAGGAGGTATCCCATACAGCCGGCAGCGTTTTCCGAGAGCGGGATATAATTGCCGGGCAGGAACCATTTCAGGACTACGCCGAATACATAGCAGGAGATAATCCCGAAAAAAAACGGGGGAATCGCCATAATGATCTGATCGGTGATCACCGCCAGATGATCCGCTGCCTGACTGCGCATACTGCCGGAAGCGATCCCCAGCGGAATCGAGAGCAGGGCAGTCAGAGCAAAAGACAAAAGAGTCAGAAGCGCTGTCACCGGAAGCTTGTCCGCAAGCAGGCTGCTCACCGGCCGTAGATAGCTGTAGCTGGTGCCGAAGTCTCCCTGCAAAAAGGAAACCAGCCAGTCCAGATACCGTTCCGTAACGGGGCGGTTCAGTCCAAGCTGCTCCCGGAGCGCCTCCGCCTTCTGCGCAGAAGCATTTGTCCCCAGGATCTTCGTGGTCGGATCGCCCGGAATAATCTGAAAGGCAAGGAAGGCAAGCAGGGAAACAATGAACAATGTAATAATGAGAGATGCTGTTTTTTTCAAAACCAGTTTCATGCTGCCTTCCTCCTTTCTTATTTTTTATCTGTTTCCTGTTTTCCTTCTTCTCCGCGCGCTCAGCCGGCCGGTCTGATCTTCGCAAAGTCCACTGCATAAAGCGGATAGAACGCGTAGCCGGTGAATTCCGGATTCAGCACGACAAAGTCGGCAAGATCCTGAATGTAGACATTCGCCGCAGTGTCGGAAAGGATCTTTTCCGCTTCCTTGTAAGCCGCAGCCTGCGCCTCATCCTCGGTGGTATGCTGCGCCTTTTCGATGGCCGCATCATACTCTTTGTTGCTGTAATTGATCATGTTCGAGGAATCAGTGGACACCCACCGCTGGAGCAGTGCATCCGGGCTCAGGTAAGCCGCGTCGAAGCCGATCACGGTTGCCTCAAAGTCTCTGTCCTGATAGACATCGTTCAGCCAGGTACTCCATTCCACCTTTTTGATGTGGGCATTGATTCCCACCGCCGACAGCATCTCAACGATGACGTTGGCCGTATCCACATGCGGCGTATAGTTGGAGGGGACCTTAATGGTGAATTCAAGTCCCGTAGCCCCTGCTTCTTCCAAAAGCTCCATCGCCTTCTGCGGATCATACGGATAGGCATCCACCAGGCTCTCATCAAAGTACTTGGTGAAGCTGGGATAGACACTGCTTCCAAGCTTCGTGCCATGGCCATCCTCTGTCAGATCAAGAATGCCGTCAATGTCAATGGCATAGCACAGTGCCTGACGCACACGCTCATCGTCAAACGGGGCTTTCCCGTTGTTCAGATAGAGCGCCTGCACGAGGTTCATTTCTCCCTCGATCACCTCATACCCGTTGGACAGGTTATTCACCTGGTCCAGCGTCAGATGGAACGCCAGATCCAGCGTACCCGCGCTGAGGGCAGTGTAGAGCGCGTTCGCGTCCTCATAGATCCTGCAGGTTACCTTGGTAAGCGCTGCCTTCTCCCCGTAGTAGTCGTCATTTCTGACAAATACTGCTTTGTCCTGCGGAGAATAGGAGTCGAACTTGAACGGGCCGGTTCCCACCGGAGCCGTTGCCTGATCCTTGTAATCCTTCGGAACGATGGAGACACTGGATACCGTGCTCAGGAAGCTGCTGTTCGCCTCCGGAAGCGTAATGATAATGTCATTTCCGGAAGCGGTGATGTCCTGAATACCAGAAAGCGCCCCCACCACGGCCGTATTGGTCGCGGTCTGGGCGCAGGTTTCGAAGGAATAGAGAACATCGTCACACGTTGCCGTCTCACCATTATGAAACTTCACGCCGTCACGCAGCGTGAAGGTGTAGGTGAGTCCGTCCTCGGATATACTGTGCGAGGACGCGACGGCATCGACGAAATTTCCGTCTGTGTCAGGCTTTACCAGCCCTTCAAAGACATTGAACAAGACCTCTCTGGTTCCTGCGGCCGTGATCTGATACGGGTCAAGACTGTTGTCCAGGTCCTGGGAAAGACCGACCACAAGCTCGGTCCTCCCGGAAGAAGCGTTTTCTGTCTCATCGGCCATCACCGAAGTTGTACCCGGAACCAAGCCCGGTGCACACAACGCAGCCGAAAGGGACAAAAGCACAGCGATACGTTTTTTCATAAAGGGAATCTCCTTCCTGTTCGCTCAGCGCTTCTCCCATTATTAAATTGTCGGGTCTTATTCTATCGGATTGAGGCATTGAATGCAAGTACGCCGGCGGCACACCTGAAATCACGTGAAATGTCAATTCGCGTACAGTCTCGTGGCTCCCGCAGGCTCGTCCAGCGCGCTGCTGGTCGCGTACACGCTCCCGTCACTGAGCTCATAGACGTAATCGTAGGAGGTATCGACCTTCACGCTGTCGCCGCTCGACAGCGTATAATCATTGCGGTCGAGAATCGCATCGTCCCATGCCTCCGTACTGGTGTAGGTATCCTCCTGACCGCTCAGTTCGGAGGAAAAGGTATCCTGCACATAGCCGGCCTGCTGGCTCATGGCAGTCGCCCTTGCATTTGTGACGGCTGTTGTAATCTGCGCAGACAGTTCCGCCATCGCCTTCTTAAACTGGTCGCTGATCGTCGTGTTCGTACAGAAGGACTCATACACGGACAGTCCTTCTTCATACTTGTCTTCGTCCACCATCAGGCAATACCGGTAGGGGATCGACCAGATGAGGTTCGTGATGTTTGTCTGTCCCATGCCATAGGCAGAGACATTTTCATTCAGCCGGACCGCCTGGGTCGCTGCGGATACAACCAGAATCCTGGACTTTCCATAGTTGTCGGTATATCGGTAGGTGCGCTCCGCTGACATTGTTTCCACATAATCCACATAGATGCCGTTGCTGACATCAAGAATCTGATTCACCTCATCCAGCTTCTGCCGGCTGACCTGCTGCAGCTGCGTCTGCACCGCCTGCGGCACAGGGGTCTCAGAGATCAGCGTCACCCCCGATGCCCCCTTCATACATTGCTGTGCCACATAGTCACAATACTGCTGCGCGTTCATGTAAGTCAGCATCATCATCAGGTAATCCGTACTGATGGTCCAGTCCTGATGTACCACAAACTGCATCCCGTTGACGGATGCATTCAGACACTGGACGAATTCGAGCGGAGACTCATACGTCAGCTGGATGCTCCCGTCAGGAGCCTCAGCGGTGATGAACACCTCCGCCGGATAATCCGGACTCTGGCACGGACCGCACCAGGAGGTCTGGCTGGTCGCGCTGTAGTCTTGCGGAACCACAGCGCGGGCAACCGAAATACCCGTCTGATTGTCCGTGCAGGTTACCATACTCAGAGACTGCGCAGCAGCAGGCACAGATGCAGTCATATTGTCCGTGCTGCCTCCGCTGCCTGTATCCGTCAGAGCCGTGTCCCCGGTCTGTGCCTGGGTTCCGGCTCCGCCGGTCAGAAAATCACCAATCTCCGCCGCCTGCGCAGGTGCTGCCAGGAATAGGGACGCCGCCGCAAACGCTGCGATCATTCTCACCTGTCGTCTCATGTTCTCCTCCTTCCGGATCCTTCCGGACCCTGTCTGTTTTTGAACCGGCTTTGGCCTGGCGGCAGTTTGATCCCCTCCCTGATGTCTGTTTGTTCCGTCCTAAGCAAATCCTGCCTGGCTGCTTTTCACTGCACATCTCCCGGCGGGAGAATCGTCGCCTGCCCTGCCTTCACTTCCACTTCCCCGAACACGGTCAGGGGACCCATCTGCTCATATCCCCCTGCCTGGTTATATGGCCAGAAGACCGTCTGGCTCGGGCCGCCATGGCACACACACAGAGTGACCCAGTAGACACCCTCCGGAAGCAGGAATGAGACATGCCCATTCTCATCCGGGCAGTTCACCGCAATCGTCTCATAGGTGTATGGCTTCAGAATCGCCGCGCCGATCACTGCTGTCCGGTCCTCGGGAAGCGTATCCAGATCAATCCGCCCAAAGCCTTTTCTGGCGATTCGTCCCTCACTGTCCAGTCCGACTCCGTCAAGCCAGTTGTCTTCCTTCTCCTCTAAAGACGGATCCGTCTGGCTGCCGGTCACAGCACCCTGCGCCGCAATCGCATTTTCACTCGAGCCGCCCGTCAGAAGGCTGTTCAACTCCTCCGTCACCGGATCGGAATTCTCTGTCTGTGCCTGCGTCTGATCCAGCACCGTCAACTGGTCCGCATGGTACGCCGCAAAAGTAGTTCCATCCCACTCCTTGCTGTATGAACGGCAGTTTTCCAGAAGGCCCCGCTGCGCAAATGCCTCTGTCAGCCAGGTATCGATCTTCTCCTCCCAGCCATACGTTTTCCGCGCAAAGATCAGCGCCTGAAGCACATCATCATAATCACTCTTAGGCGTCATCATGTTCATTGCCGTCATCCACAGAGAATACTGCCTCTCATAGGTGAGACCGTGCTGGTTCAGAACCCATGCGATGCTGCCCAGCAAAGAGCTGTTCTCGTGAACACCGCCAAAATCATTGGCCACATTATTCAGCTGTTTGGCAGGCAGACAGTAATAGGCGTCTCCCACAAAGGCCGGCTGCCGGAAAGCGAGCGGATTGCTCATATCGCGGTACGTCTTTCCTCCCATCTCGCCGATCCGCCAGTCCGGAATGGCCGGGTCGGTCTCATCGGAAGATCCGTACGGGCTTGTCCCCGTCACATCAAACTGCCCGGTTGTCTTGCCTGCCGCGATTGAGAGATCATTGACAGAATAGGTCAGCTCACAGAGATTTCCCATAATATCCGAGAAAGCCTCATTGATCGCTCCCAGATCATTGACGTAGGAGCTTCCGCCCATGCTGTAGGAAGTAATGCCATGGGTGAACTCATGCCCCATGATATCCAGGCACTCTACAGAATTGTTGACATCACTGATCGCAAAGACGCCGAAGCCATCCATGAAGCCGCTGAAGAACGCGTTGTCAATCGCGGTTCCGTCCGCCTCGCTGACGCCGCTCAGAATCGCAAGGGGAATCCCGCTGCCATCCACGGACCGGTATCCGTGATCGGCAAAGTAGTCGTAGACGCGGCCAATGTTATACAGAGCCAGCAGTTCCTTATCCTTCCAGCCGCTGTTCGTATCCGAGGAAGAAATGACGATATCTCCGGAACCATAGAATGCTTCCCGGTAGTCTCCCACCAGTATCATGCGATCCAGATCCATCAGGTAGTAACGGCCGTCTTCCCTGCTTTTTGCAACCGGCACGCTCAGCTGCATCGTGCTGCCGTCGTGCAGCGTGACATCTCCGGTCCAGATCTCCTTGTCATAACCCTCGAACATTGCCTTCGCCCTGCGCTCCAGCGCATCATCCTCCTCCAGCAGCGGAGCCTTCGTGGTGGAGCAGGGCAGGTTCATCAGATACTGCCCGCTGTAGCTGACAAAATGCTGCAGAAACGGCAGGTCACTTCCGCCAGAGGTCATTTCCGGGTTGTTGGTAAAGACAGACCAGACATGCATGTTCCGGCCTTCCTCCATAATGCCGGCCTGGCTGGTCGCGCCGGAGTACACCGTAAGCTGCTGATCCGGGAAGCTCCCCTGGACGATCTGCTCGGCCTGTGCGGCAGTGATGCTCCCGGCCGTCTCCTCCCGGATTCCCGTAGCCGGATTAAAGCTGCAGGACAGCGCGGCGGTATATCCGTCCGGATCCACATAGATCTTGATCGACGCATTGACGACGGTCACATCTCCGTCCCTCTGAAGAAACAGGTAGGAGGTATAGCCTGTCGTATAATCAATTCCCTGATAGACACAGAAAAACAGAGCGCCGTTTGTGAGGCCAAGCAATGTGCTGACATAGTTCAGCGACGCCACGGCATCCTCATAATTCAGAACCTTCTCCGGACTGTAGCGGCCGCGGATAAAGGTCACTCTCCCCTCCTCGTCATAGAGAATCTCCGCGTCCCCGTTATCCAGCCGCACAATATCCTCCGCCGTCATCTGCGGATAAGGAGCGGGCTGCGCATCCTCCTGAATCGCGTCCGGCACGGCAGATTCCGTATCCGTCTCCAGCTCCTCAAACATCTCCTCCGGGGATTCCGTATAAAACTCCGTCTCCCCTGCGGGCTGTGCAGACTCTTCTGCCGTCTGGAAACCGCTGTCGGCCTGAGAGGGCGTGTCAATCAGAAGCTCATCCTCAGAAAATGCTCCTTCTGCGAAAAAGTCACCCATCTCTCCGCCTTCCATCGCATACGCGCAAAATGCACTGCTGCATGCCGTCAGCAGTGCAAGTCCCATAGCTGCCAGTCTGGTGATTCTTCTTTGATTCATATGCATCCTTTCTGTGTCCTTTCACCAGGGGAAGCCCTTCACGCCTTCCGGCGCTCCGGGCTTACTCCATTTACCGTCTCGACGGCGTGACAGAGCGCAAGCATGCCCCATCATGCCGCGGAGAACATATCAAACATCGCCTGTGTGTTGTCGCCGCTGACAGAGCGGGCAGTGATCAGGGCGATATAGGTACCTGCAGGAATACCGATCTGCTTCTGCGTACCGGAATAATCCCCGTACGTGAAATTAATATCCAGGCTGTAGCAGGTCTGTCCCAGACAATTCACGCTGTTCACAGCCGCTCCTGTTACAGTGGCACCAAGAGATTCCAGCGCGGAAGAAGACAGGCTCATCGCTTCCGTCAGAATCGCCTTGACATCCTCCTGTGTCAGGGAGGACACCGACGCGTCCAGGAAGGACTTGCCGTTCTCTACCACCACGTTCATGACCTCCATGCCATTGCTGCTCTGTGCGTAAGCGACGCAGACCGGAACGCCGGACTCAATGCTGGAAACAAACTGATCCGCTGCCAGATTCTCATTCAGCGAAACAAGCTGATCCTGATTCGCCAGAATCCAGCCAGCCGGCGCGCTGAACCGGAATCCAAACAAGCTGTTCGTATAGCTGCTCCCGTCAGTCGTTCCCAAAACATCTCCGCCGGATGGCGGCACAGGCACGGTCGTCTCAGGCTGCGGCGCGGTTGTCTCAGGCTGCGGTGCGGTCGTCTCAGGCTGCGGCGCCGCGGTTTCCCCACTGATGGTATTCCCGTTCGGAAGCGTCCAGGTAACACCGGCCACCGGGCGGATCGACGTGATCGCCGTATTCTTGTCCCCATTCAGAATCTTATAGAATTCCGACCAGATATCCCCGGTCTGGACATCCGTCGGATACCGCACGACAACATGGAAGACCCCCTCCGGCGTCGACATCGTTCCAAGATAATCATAGCTCGGAAAAACCGTGTAATCCTCATTCTCCGGAACCAGCATGACCGTGAACAGATGTCCGCCGAAATTCGCGTCAGCGCTTTCCTTATTCACAACCTCCAGGTTATATCCTGTGTCATACAGCTCCAGAAGAGAAGCTTCGAAATGACCGGTCCATGCCGGCGGTATCGTCATGGTGTAGTACTGCGTCGCAACCGTCCAGGAACTGTCAGCATTCTGTGTATACAGATCATTTCCCCCGGAGGGAACCGGAGCGGAGGTCTCAGGCTGCGGCGCGGTTGTCTCGGGCTGCGGCGCCGTCGTCTGCATGCCCGGCAGGGAAGCGCTGGTGATGATATTCTCCAGAGAATCTCCCAGCGTATAGCCCAGATCCGGGATCTCCCGCTTCGCGAACATGTACAGGGCACTGTTCGGCGCAGCCCAGATATAACGGGTATCCTTGACGTTATAGCCCTGAATGGTATAACTGTACACAATCTTCTCCAGCTGCTTATCGCCGATCGTCTCGCTCACGGGTCCCTCGGCAACCGACAGATCCGCCCGCACCTGCTTCATATTCTCTGTATACTGATCGAAGAACCCCTGAGTGGTATTCAGATCAAACCGGCCTATGATCATATCCGGAATACCCTGCTCTCCCCAGGTATAGATATAGTAAAACCCTTCATCCTCCGCATCCGTCAGCATATAGCTGCCCTGGATCCGCAGCGCCAGCTGGATATCGTCCAGCATGCAGGTATCGGTATCCCCGGACTCGGCTGCCCCTTCCTCATCGAAAAAGCCAAGATCCGCCCCGGAGCCCATGCCCATAGTCCCGGCCAGTCCTTCCACGGTGCCGCTGCCGGCAGCACATTGCGCTCTCACTGGCTACCGCATCCGAACCTACGCCCTCTGTCATATCTTCCTCAGCCATGGAAACCATGCCCTGAGACAACACCAGCAAACCACCAAGCACAACCGCCATTGTCCTCTTCCACTTCACCATTCCTGTTCTCCTCCCATCATGAAGTTTTGTAAGTTGACTTACTGCTTACGGATGCCTGACGCAGCTTTGCGTCAGCACTGCTGCGATCCTATATCTCATAGAACGGAAGATCAGATCTCTTCGTCACATCTGTTCATAAAATAATAGTAACATAATTCAGTTAAACAAGATACCGCAAAATGGAATGGCTGGCGAAGCGCTGCAGCATTACTCCCGCTCTACCGGTGCGTCGTCTCCCCCGTGGATCGTCACCTGCGGATACGGTACGCTGATATGATTCTTCTGGAAGATCGAATACACGATGTGGTTCACCTCGCGCTCCACCTTCCTGCGGCACGGTTCATGGCACCTGGTTGCGCATCGCAGGACGACTCCGTTCGCATCCAGATTCTTCACGCCGATGTAAACCGGTCCTTCCAGAATCAGCGGGCTCTTGTCCTGCACATTCTTCAGTTCCTCGCGAAGAATCCTCTCTACAGCCTCCAGCTTCTCTTCATAGCGGATTTGGAAATCACTGTATACAATCGACGTGCGCATCGTCATGTGCACAACATTTCGCACCTCATTGTTCGGAATAATTTTCACATCGTCCGTCTCCATGTCAAACAGCTTCGTCATGCGGATGCCAAGCTCCATGACATACCCTCTGAAATCCCCGATCATGACAACATCACCGACCTGGACATTTCCCTCCATCAGCAGGAAGATTCCCGCGAGGATATCTCCGACGAGGCTGTTGGCACCGATACCGACAACCACCGAAACGATTCCCGCGGAAGCCATCAGGGCGGTTGGATTCAGTCCGAAGCAGATCATGCACTGATACACCAGAAACGCGACCGCCACATAGGTTGCCAGGCTTCCAAGCATCTTCAGAATGGTGCCCTGCCGGACCGGCAGAATATCTCCCACAACCTGTACCATAAAAGAGAAGACAAACAGAATCAGGCCGCCCTTGCTCAGGATGATCGCGGAGGAGAACAGGGCAAATACATTAAAGCCCCGCTCCCAGTTTCCGGCCAGCACATAGCCCAGCACACCGGTCATCGCCGCATTTTCCCGGAAAATACTGTACGCGGTGATAATGGCTGACGCGGCAAGCACGTAAAGCTTGATGACGCGCATGGTCCTGTATTCCGGAGAATTCTTATCCTCACGGATCGTATGTCTTCCTTCCTCCGGGCGGACCATCTCAATCTGCTCCTTGCTGGTATACAGCGCAAGTCCGGTCAGAAGGAGCAATGCCGCAGCGGCTGCCGCGGCCAGGAGACAGATCTGAAGTCTCTGCGACAGGAGTGCGTTTTTGGTTACCGAATAGTAGATCAGATTCGTGCCGATCATATCCGTAACTGCGTAATAGGGGGTTCCGTTAATCGTAATATAGTCACAGTAATTATCTTTGATCTCATTTTTTTCCAGTCCGTACTGCAGGGCATCCCGCCCCTCCATACTGCTCTCCGGGTAGTAGCTGAACGTATTTGTCTCCATGTCCACGGAAAACACAAATCCGCCTGTCCCGGGCCGGACCTTGCTGAGGGTTCCGTTCAGGGAGAAGCTCTGCAGAACCTGATCCACCTGGTAGGCATAATATCTGGCATACAGATAGCCGTTCACTCCGTCTTCAGCGGAGGTCATCGGTACAAGCATGCAGCGCCCGTCCCGCATCCAGTCGAAGACTGACTTGCCCTCATCCTGTCTGGCAACCTTCTCCGCCAGGCTTTCATGCGCATCCGTATCCTCCACATCGAATTGATTCGGATAGGACATTTCAGAACTTCCGACCAATGCCTTTCCCTCGGAGTCGAGAATCTGAATATCAAATGATCTGACCGCGTAGGACAGATTATCCAGACAGGACGGGGTACAAAGATCTTTATGCTCTGCAAGGAATGTTGCCAGCAGATTGTACTGATACTTTTTCTCCGAGTCATAATAATCCGTAAAGGACTTCAGTCCTTCTTCCTGTTCCTGCAGCTTTTGCTCAATCTGCGATGTCTGTGTGTTTGCAAACTCTGCCCACGTCGACATCATGTACAGCGTCTGCAGGTAGTATTCAAACAAAAACAGAATGACAACCATCAGGCAGGTCAGGATCAGGAGCTTATGCTGTCTGCTCTTGTGTCTGATCTCTTTGCCGGATCCCGTGAAGTCCCGAAGTACCTTCACCCGTTTTTGTTTCAGCAGCAGAATCACATAGAAGACAAGCATCGCCGCCAGCAGTGCAAATGCGAAGACAAAGAAATTCCGCGTAAAATCCCTGGAATTCTCCAGACTTCTCCGGGTTACCTCACAGGCAATCCAGACCTTTTCCTCGTCATAATATGTGGTATACAGATACGAATCCCTGCCGCCGACCCTGCACCATTGAAAGTCTCTGTCCTTGATCTGATCCGTATCGATGCCCAGCACATCCACATTCTGACCGGCCAGCACCGGATCAGGATAATACAGAAGCTTCTGTGTCTCGTCCGACCAGACAAACACATGGCCTTCCTTTCCGACCTTCCGGTTTTTCAAAAGGCTTGACCAGCCATCTGAAAAGGACTCGCCCGAAAGCATCTCCAGCTTCACATTTTCCATAAGAAGCAGCTGTTTCTCATCCAATGCCCTGGCACACCAGTAAATACTGTAATTCACGTCGGCCAACTCTTCTTCATTCTGGCCGGAAGCAGCTTCTGGGTCTGAGGCAGCCTCTGTCTCCGGTGCGGGAACAGTTTCTTCTTCCTCGCCTTCGAACGCGGGCATCTCCTCTTGATAGAAGGTTGTTTCTCCTGTCTGAAAGGTTGTTTTCAGGGTCGCAAATGCTTCTGCCGGCAGTTCTTCGTAATTGCGGGCCCCGGATGCCAGGGTATGTCCCTGATCGTCTGTGATAAAGATGTCTACGCATCCGAGCCCGTTCATCAGACCGGACAGGTACTCATCTGTGAGCTTGTCGGCCTGATCGATATTGATGAGTGTCATCAGAAGCGTCATATCCTCATCGTAAAGATTCCTCGTGCAGGAATCGATGATGTTAAAAGGCTCCTGCGCGCCCGGATAACTGGTTTCCAGCCACTTGGCGGCATCCTCCATCTCTTTCCTGGCCTGTACCATCGAGGTCTGATACTGGATCACGTTCAGAATCTCATAATAAAGAAACACGGACAGAATTCCGGCCATGACCGTGATCAGAATCCTCAGCCTGGTATTCTCCGTTTTGGTGTTGCTGGTATCGCTCATGATGTCCTTCCCCCATCAGTTCATCGTGTGGTGACAGGCTGCCTGATGTCCGTCCCCTGCATCCTGGAGCGCAGGCATTTCCCTCCGGCATCTTTCGTCCGCGTACGGGCACCTGGTATGAAACCGGCAGCCGGACGGCGGATTCACCGCACTTGGAATCTCTCCGGACAAAAGTTCGGCCTGGTCATTCCGGCGGTGCGGGTCCGGAGGAAGAATCGCATTCATCAAAAACCGCGTATACGGATGCATCGGGTTTTGAAAAACCTCCTGTGTCTTTCCGATCTCGCAGATTGTCCCGAGAAACATGACACAGACTCTGTCCGAAATATGCCGGACCACAGACAGATCATGGCTGATAAACAGGTAGGTAAGTCCCTTTGACTCCTGAAGCTGGTTCAGCAGATTCAGGATCTGGTTCTGCACAGGCACATCCAGTGCGGAAACCGGTTCATCGCACACGATCAGCTCCGGCTGAGCAGCCAGCGCACGGGCGATTCCGATCCTCTGACGCTGGCCTCCGGAGAACTGGTGCGGATAGCGGTAGAGGTATTCCCCCGGCACGCCGACCTCCTCCATTTTCTCCAGTACCCGCTGCGTCAGCTCCTCCTTCGTCCGGCAGACATGCCAGGTCTTCAGCGGCTCTGCGATCAGATCGCGCACGCACAGGCGCGGATCCAGCGATGCATACGGGTCCTGGAAGATCAGCTGAAGCTGCCGCCGGTATTTTCCGAATTCTTTGTCGGAAAGATCCGTCACATCTTCCCCGTGAACCAGCAGACGGCCGCTGTCCGGCTTCAAAAGACGGATCAGAAGCCTGCCAAGGGTGGACTTTCCGCAGCCGGATTCCCCGACAAGTCCCAGCGTCTCCCCCTGCAGGATCTGAAGGGATACATCGGTCACTGCGTGCACCTTCTTTTTTCGTCCGGCAGTAAATTCCTTCGTAAGATTCCTGCCTTCTATTAAGATCTCACTCATCGTCCGTCTCCATGGATGTTTCTTCCTCAGCCTGTGGAGCATTTCCATCGATTAGAGGTATTTCTTCCGCATTCTGCGGAGCATCTTCGCGGCTCAGGGGCCTTGCGTTCTCCGCCAGTTCAAGAACGCCAACAGCGGGTCAGATGCCCTTTCTCTCCGGCAGGCAGCATATCCGGCATCTCGCTGCGGCATAGATCCATACAGCTGTCACACCGTGGGCTGAAGCTGCAGCCTGCGGGCAGATGCAGAAGGTTCGGCACCACACCCGGAATGGTCTTCAGCAGCCCGGCGTCGCTGCGAAGCGACTTCGCCGCGCCGAGCAAGCCCCGGGTATAGGGATGGGCCGGATGATCAAAGAGGGTGAAGGTCTCACCCTGCTCCACAATTCGGCCGGCATACATCACATAGACATAATCGCACACCTGCGCAATCACCCCGAGGTTATGGCTGATCAGAAGGATGCTGGTCCCAGCCTCGCACAGCTTCTTCATCAGGCGGAGAATCTGCGCCTCCACCGTGACATCCAGTGCGGTGGTCGGCTCATCCGCGATGAGCAGGGACGGACTGCAGATCATGGCCATCGCGATCATGACCCTCTGCCTGAGTCCTCCGGAGAGCTGATGCGGATAGCATTCCATGCGGCTTGCCACGTCCGAGATCCCGACCGCTTCCAGGATCTTTGCCGCCTCCTTCTTCGCCTCCTTTTTTGTGATCTTCTTATGAATGAGAAGGACCTCCTCCACCTGCCTTCCCACCTTGATGACCGGATTCAGGCTGGTCATCGGTTCCTGAAAGATCATGGAAACCTCCGAGCCCCTGAGAGAACATGCCTCCTTCTTTGAGATGCCCGTAATCCTTGTTCCATTCAGAAGAATCTCCCCGCTCACAACCCTGCCCGGATACTTCACCAGTCCCATGACAGACCGCGCAGTCACACTCTTTCCACAGCCGGACTCTCCCACGATTCCCACGATCTGTCCGGGACGCACCTCAAGACAGATATCCTTTGCCGCGCCTACTTCCCCCTTCTGCGTGAAGAAGCTGGTATTCAGATGCCGGATTTCAAGCGTTTTTCCGCTCATATTCGTCTCCCGTATCCTGTCTGCCGCATGTTCTTATCTCTTCTGGTAAGGATCCAGTACATCCCGAAGTCCGTCGCCGAGGAAGTTGAATGCAAGCACGATCAGCATGATCGCGATGCTCGGTACCAGACTCAGCCAGGGCGCATTGTACAGAAACTGCCGCCCGGCATTGACCATCAGTCCCCAGGAGGAGCGGGGTTCCTGAATCCCCAGGCCCAGAAAGCTCAGGCTGCTCTCCGTCAGAATCGCAGAAGGAACATTTAAGGTAAAGAGTACGATCATCGTCGGAAGGCAGTTCGGCAGCAGATGCCGGAACATGATGGTCCTTTCCGGAACACCGATCACCCGCGCCGCCTCGACATATTCTGTTTCTTTCAGCGCAAGCACCTCGGACCGCACAATTCTTGCCACACTCGCCCAGTTCACCAACGCCAGTGTCAGGAAGACATTGATCAGCCCGCCGCCGAGCATATACATGATCACCATTGCCAGAAGCATCGACGGAAATGCAAGCATGATATCGGCAAGGCGCATGATCAGGGCATCTGCCCAGCCCCCGTGATACCCGGAGATGACCCCCAGCACCGCGCCGCCCAACATACTCAGAATGGTCGGCACCACACCGGTCAGCAGGGAAACTCTCGAACCGTACAGCAATCTTGTAAAAATGTCCCTGCCTGCCTCATCGGTTCCGAACAGATGCTCTGCGCTCGGCGCGCTCAGCCGGTTCAGAAGATCCATATCATGGTAGCTGTAGCGCGTCAGAAACGGAGCGAAGACAGCGCCGAGAATAAACAGAAGGATCACGATGGCAGAGAAAACGGCGAGCTTGTTCTCATGCGCCATGCGGCGCATCAGGGAGAAAAAGGTTTCTTCCTCGCCGATCTCTCTCTTCAGCTCCTCCGACCGGTCCCGGGAATCCGGATTCGGCTTTTCATACCGGCGGGCAAACTTTTGTGCTCTGCTTTGAAACATACCTCAGCCCCTCCTTCTGATCCGGGGATCCAGCACATTGTACAGAGAATCCGCGATGAAATTTCCGATGATCACAATTGCTGCGGAGAACAGAACCGTTCCCTGAAGAAGGGGAATATCTCTTGCGGAGATCGCCTGCACCGCAAGACGGCCGATGCCGTTGATGGCAAAGATGGTTTCGGTAATGACTGCACCGGACAAAAGGCCGGACAGCTGGATCGCCATCATCGTTATCACAGGGAGCATCGCGTTTCTGAGCGCATGCAGAACGAGAACGCCAAGCTGCCCTCTGCCCTTGGCTCTGGCGGTATCGATATAATCCTCCTCCAGAATTTCCAGAAGGGTAGACCGGACCAGTCTCGCGACACTGCCCGCACTGTTCCATCCAAGCGCGACCGCCGGCAGAAGAAACCCTGCGAGGCTGTCGGTACCGGCGATAGGAAACCATTTCAGCCGGAAGGAAAGAAAATACTGCAGCAGCATGGCTGTCATAAAGACCGGCATGGAGACGCCCAGCAAAGAGGCACCCATGAACAGATGATCCAGAATAGAATTCTTTTTTACGGCGGCGATAATCCCGCTGATCACACCGAGCACCCATGCGAACAATGCAGCCATCAGCGCAAGAATCAGTGTGTTGACGAACGCGGAAGCGATCAGGGCGGAAACCGGCTTGCCAAGAGAATAGCTGGTGCCGAAGTCACCGCGCAGGGCTCCGCCGATATAGCGGAAGAATTGAATCAGAACAGGCTGATCAAGCCCGAGCTCCGCGGTCATCCGCTCGATGACCGCGGTATCCGCATGCTCGCCCATCAGGACAGCGATCGGATTGCCGGGTATGATCCGCAGCATGATAAAGATCATCAACGCGCACCCGAGCAGAACCAGAATGGACTGCAGAAGGCGCTGCAATGCGTTGTGCAGCATGTTGCTCCCCCTTTGATACTCCCTGACAGCCGTTTTGATCCGGCTGTGTTATTTTAAGACAACATCCGTTACGTAGAAATCGGTGAATCCGGCCCACTGCGGTGTGAAGCTCTCAACACGCTCTCCCTTGCAGTACAGATGAAGGGTCTCAAACAGAGGCAGCCATGCGGCATCTTCCCCGATGATCTTCTTTTCCAGGTCCTGATATTCCGCTTTGCGCTGCGCATCATCCACGATCGCGCTCGCGGCTGCAACGCGCTGCATGATCTCCTTGTCCGGGTAGTTCAGGCTGCGCTGGGCCGTGTTCTTCTCATTTCCGAAGAATGTATACATGATGTTGGCCGGATCGTTGTAATCCATCCCCCAGGTTGCCACGAAGGAGTCCATCTTAGAGCTGCTGCGCAGGTCCAGCCAGATCGCATGATCATAGTTCTTCACATTTGCATGGATCCCGATCTGCTCCAGCTGCTGGGAAATGGCATTGCCAACCAGCTTGATGCTGCCGTCCGAAGAGCTGTCCATCGCGATCTCGAAGGAAATCTCTCCTTCCTTGTATCCTGCATCGGCCAGAAGCTTCTTCGCGCCGTCCGGATCATAGGCCGGTGCCTGGAAGTCGTCGTTGTGCGACCAGATTCCGCTCGGAATAATACCGTTCTCACGGATCGCGTCCCCATTGTAGATGCTGGCAATGATTTTATCCACATCAACCGCCATGCTGATTGCCTTGCGGACATTGACATCCTTCAGATATTCCTGGTTTTCATTGAAGGTCAGATAGCTCATGCCGACCTTGGGCGTGCTCACAATCTGATCCTCATACATCGTCTTGTAGGTCGCCTGAACGATCGCGCTGTCGAGCGTCTGCAGGTCGATCAGGTCCAGCTCCCCGTTCTGGAACATCAGGTTCTGAGTACCAGCATCAGGGATCACACTGACAATCACCTTTTTCACCGAGGGTTCTTCTCCCCAGTAGTTCGGATTATACTCCAAAGAATAGTGATCATTTGCCTTCCACTCCGTCACGATATAAGGACCGGTACCGATGGTGTCCGCCGGGTCTGAGCCGAAATGCTTCACTTCCTCCATGGTCTGCTCATCCACGATGGACATCGCCGCCGCGGACAGCTCTGCCGTGAATCCGGCATTCGGCTCTGAGAGCGTGATGGAAAAATGCGTGTCGTCCGCAGTCTGAAAGCCTTCCAGGGAATCCGCTTCTCCGGAAGCAACCGCGTCCGCTCCCTGCACCTCCAGCGGAATGTCCATATTCTCTTCGCCCGCCTTCAGAAGGCGCTCAAAGGTATACTGCACATCCGAAGCGGTCAGCGCGCTGCCGTTGGAAAACTCGACTCCGTCCCGGAGCGTAAAGTCATACGTCAGGCCATCTTCACTCACGGTATAGTCCGTGCACAGGCTGCCGACCACCTGCGCCGTCCCGTCCGTCATTCTCGTCTCAAACAGCCTGTCAAAGACATTCATCGGAATCATATAGTCATCCGTCGTCTTCGCCACATCCATCGTCGTGATGTCATACCGGATCGCTGTGCGGAGCAGTCCGTCTTCCGCGGGCGCGGCAAAAACAGATGCGCCCGAAAGCATACTTCCCGCCAGTGCACAGGCAATCATGATGGTTCCTTTTCTCTTCATGTGGAATCTCCTTTTCTTTTCACGCTGCGCCGGAATGCATTCCGCCGCCAATATTCATTTACCGGCCTTCATTCAGCCGCCGGCCTTCATTCACCGGCCTTCTTCCAGCCTGCCGCGATCTTTTCCTTCAGTTTCTCAAAGCTCCTCAGGCCGCTGAGCGTATCGTAAGCCTCCACGCAGGATGCGCCGGTTCCGGCCGCCAGATGCATCGTCATCTGCGGATCATAGCCGTCCAGCACAGCCTTCAGAAATGCCGCGATGCTGGTATCGCCGGCGCCGGTGCCGGACAGAACACGATCCGGCACATAGCTCTTCTCGAAGAAATCCTGCTCCGCCCACCTGGCCGTGTCAAGTCCGACCGCGGGGCTGATCTCATCGAGCACTCCCTTCGAAGCCGTCCTCAGGTACATGCCCGGTGCGCCGCATTTCAGAAGGAGCACCTTGCAGCCCAGCTCCATGCACCGCTTCGCCAGAGGCCGGATGTCTCTGTCCACATCCAGGATCGCGGTGACGTCTCCTCCGGCCGAGCGCTCCTTCCAGGAAGCAAACCGCTCCGGATCCAGCATCCAGCACAGCTCTTCGATGCTCGGGCAGAAAAAGTCCACCAGGGGAAGCGCCCTTGTGAGGATCTTCTCCCAGTCCTGCCTGCCCGCGTCCGAATCCGGGTCCACCATCGCCAGATCAAGGGAGGTCGCGCAGCCTGCCTGTCTTGCATGCGTGAGCGTCTTCAAAAGCTCCTCTTCCCCGTTCTCATAGAACGCACGCATGATCGGCGGATATCCGAAATGAAACAGCGCAGCACCTTTTACCTTGTCCCACGGGATATCGCTGTCCCGGAACGTGTCATTTGCCCCCGGATGATGCAGAAAGATCCGGTCGATTCCGGGGATTGCGATGACCACCGTATAGCTGGAAGCATCCTCCTCGGAAACAATCAGTCCCTCCTGTGCCCCGTACCTGCGAAACTCATTCAGGATCAGCTCTCCAAATGCATCCTTTCCGATCTTCCCCATCAGAGACACATTTGCGCCGAGCACCTTCAGTCCGAGCCCCGTGTTCGATACACATCCACCTACAGAGAGGGACGCTCTTCCGACCTGAACAAGCTTGCCGGGCGAGAGCATCTCATCGATCCTTGTGCCCTTCAGGTCGGGAACCGCCGGTGTGATGTCGATGCAGACATGTCCCGCACATACAATCCTCTTTCCGTTCATGTCAATTTCTCCTTTTTCCCCGGGGAGGCTCCCCGGATCCGCATTCAAGAACGCCATCAGCGTTCCTGCCGCTCCGGCCCGATTGCGCAGCAGCTTCAGCGCTGGTTTCCGGTCTTTCGATAGTGTGCCTGCTTTGCCTCGTACATGCGCTCGTCGGAGATTCTGCCAAGCTCCGCGATATTCTCGGAAGGGAACTCCCGACTTAGCGCATACCCGCAGGAGAGGGACAATCCCTTGACGTATTGGCCCGTCCAGCGTTCCGAAGCCTGGTCAAGCGCCTTCATCGCCTCTTCCAGCTGCGCTTCGGACAGATGCAGCATCGCCGCGAATTCGTCCCCGCCGATGCGGTAGATCTTCCCGTACCTGCCGAAGCATTCCTTCAGGCAGACGGCAGCGCCTTTGATCAGCTCATCCCCGGCAGCATGTCCCAGCTGATCATTCACGCGCTTCAGTCCGTTCAGATCCGCCGTCAGATAGACAAAGTCCTCCTCCAGCTGGGACATCGACAGCTCTGCCTTCCTCTCTTCAAAGGCCCTCCGGTTCAGAAGCTGCGTCGACTGATCCATAAACGACGCATGGGTCAGCGCCCGGGTGCGGGCGATGATAATGCGGACCGCCAGCAGCATGATGATCAGGACGCCGATGCACAGTACAATATTCAGAATCAGCATATTGACCAGCTGTCTTCTTTCAACGGATCCGCCACTCTCGACAACCAGATACAGATCCGGGTCCTCAATATACTTCGTGACCGCAAGGCGCCCGGAGCTCTCCTTCTGATACACGTACTCATCATTCCTGCTGATCAGCACATCCTTCAGGGATTCCTTCTGGATACGGCTTTCATCCGTACAGACCTGGATCAGGCCGCTTTCGTCAATCAGGCTGATCGTTACGCCATATTCGCGCTCGAGCGTAAAAAACAGATCCTGGTTGCCGGTCATACGGGCCCCTACGCCGCATACCCCCAGAAGCGTTCCCTCTTCATCCACGATCCGGGCATTCGCGAACACCGTCCAGCGGTCCTCTTTCAGCTCATCGTGGTCAACATCCAGCTCGTACGCTTTCTCCGACGAGACAAATTCCCTGTACCAATGATCGTGGACATCCTCGTCCGGATTCATTTTTTTATTGATCCCGCCGTACGAATAGTAGTACTGGCTGGCATCGGATATCACAAACGCCGCTTCATATCCGAACGTCTCCTTCAGGCTGCCCAGATACTCCTTCATCCGCTCTTCCGTCCGCTCCTTCCCGGCCTGATCCTCCCCCTTCATTGCCTCGATCAGAAAGGAATCATGCGCCATGGCCATGGATACATTGACCGGCTCTGACAGCTCTGCGCTGATGGAATTGTTGATCCGGGCCGCAATGGACTTACTCAGCTCCTGGACATTTCTCTGCGCCATAAGACGCAGAGACCACAGTGACACAAATGTGGACAGTACGAAGCTCAGTATCACGATCGCAAAAGCAAGCCTGGTAACATTCCGTTTATTCATAGTCAGACATCCATCCTGGTTATCATTATCTGATACACTTCATCGGACGCATGAATGAGTGCGCCGGCAACCTTGGGGTCAAAATGCGACCCAGCTCCCTCCTCTATGATGGACATGGCCTTCTCAAAGGGAAACCCATCCTTGTAGCTGCGTTTGGAAACCAGGGCGTCGAACACATCCGCCACCGCCATAACGCGGGCCGACAGCGGGATCTCCTCCCCCTTCAGGCCGCAGGGATACCCGGATCCATTCCATTTTTCATGATGATAATGTGCCAGATTCATGGCCTCCTTCAGATAACCGGAATTCTCCTCCGAGACCATATCCATCGCATGCCGGATCACATCAGCACCGGCGGTGGTATGCGTCTTCATGATCTCGAACTCTTCATCGGTCAGCTTGCCCGGCTTATTGAGGATGGTATCGGAGACCTGAATCTTGCCGATGTCATGCAGCGGAGCGGAATTCATCACATCATACATAAACTCGTCGGTCAGCTGATCCGTATAGATGCCCTCCTTCTTCATCTGGCGCATGATGACATCCGTGTACGCCGCCGTTTTGCGCACATGCTCTCCGGTGCACTGGTCGCGGCTTTCCACCATGTCTGCCAGCACCAGGATCAGGCCGTTCTGAAGCTTCTTGATGACCTCGGTCTGGTGCTCGACATTTTCAATGGTATCTACCATATCCTCCGTCGTCTTGGTGACGGAGCGGTACAGACTCTCGATCTCATCTCCCGTCCGGATGTCAAGCTCGTGAATCTGGTCGAGTGCGCTCGTTCTGGTATCATCCGAGCTGTAAACGGCGGAGTTCGTCGCGACATCCATTGATTTGATCGGGATTATAATATTGTACTCCGCAAACCAGATCGCCACGGTCAGAAGCAGGATGAAAACACCCAGGAACAGGGAAAGTACACGGGCCGCGAACTCAAACTCATTCCGCCTGATACGGTCCATGCTGACATCCACGCCGACATAGCACTGACAGACGCCCTCTTTATCGTATATTGGCTTGTAAACCGTCAGAAGCCAGCCATACTGTCCGGTTGCGATCACCGGGGCAATCTCCTTCCCCTCCAGAAGCTCCGGCAGCATCTCCTTAAAGTCCTCGTCAAATTCCACGACATCTCCCGGCTCTCCTCCGGGCGTGTCAGGCGTATCCGCGTCGAACACGACATGGCAGCCGTCCTCCAGGATCCGGTAGGCATACACATACTGAATACTGTCGGAGCTTGCCACAAGATCATTGAACCTTTTATCGATCCGCTCATACCCGTCAGCAGCCTTTCCCCTGGCGATGTACTCATCCACCCGCTCCGGGTCGATGGCATCGGAGGCGACATTCGCAACGCCCCAGGCCAGCTCCTTCTGCTCGTCCACCGCGGCATCCCGGAAATGGAGAGAACTGATCGCGGTACACGCCGCGCCGACTGTCACCATCGCGACAACGACCAGAATGATAATCTTCACACGCAGGGAGAACCGGCGAGCCCGCTTACGACCGACCGACATCAGCTTCTCCCTGGACATCGGGGTCTGCTGCCAGCCGTAGAAATAAAACCTTTCCCTCAGGGAGGCCGGCATCAGGGTCAGTATGCCTGTCACCATCAGCACGGTAATCGCCTTGTCCGCAAGATCAATCAGCATGTCCGCCGAAAACTGGGACCAGAATTCGCTCGGCACTCCAAGCTCATGGATCTTCATCGCAAGCGGCGCGGACAGCCCCGATCCGAAGGTAAACCCGTACAAAGCCCAGGTGAGCACAGAGCCCAGGCCGCCGCCGATCAGCGCAAATGACACAATCACAGCAAGCAGACGCAGCGGCTTCCTGAAGCTGTAGAAGCCCCTTTGCGCGTACCATGCGGACACAATCGCGATCAATACCGTCAGGGAGCCATAGTAAATGGTATTCAGATCCCCGATTCCATTGATCACATTCGTGAAGAATCCGACGATGATTCCCGGGATATAACCGCCCAGCGCAGCAGCCAGCGCGCTGCCGATGTTATCCAGGTATAAGGGCAGCTTCAATCCGGTCGCCAGATGCGCCAGCAGATAGTTGATCAAAAGACCGCTCACGCACAGGACAGTCGTATAAGTCCAGCGCTTCCTGCGCCGCACAAGCGTGGCATCCTGCCGGAAGCTGTTCCCGGTAGTGGATTGACGTTCCATAAACAGACCTCACCATTCCCTTCCTGTTTCAGATTCTGTTTTGTCCGAATTTACATTTGGTTTTATCTTATCATATTATTCAGCTTTTGTACGCTTTCGCTTTCCGGCAAATGCCGGCAGATGGTCTTGCCCACTTTGTCTGCACAAACTATAATAGTCGCAGATTTGTTTTGTTTCCAGTCGTTGCTGCCCAGGCAGAAAGGGAGGAAGAAATTATGAAGATCTACAAAGTAACAGATCCTGAATTCAAAGAGTACGGAAGGGTTGTGGAAGGCGTCTGCACGGACCAGATCCTGAAGGTGCTGAAGGAGCAGACTCCGATTCCGGAGGGAACCGTCTATGTACCGGATTTTGAGCCGATCAGCTCGCTTGAGGAAGCGAAGGCTGCACAGAATGCTCTGTTCGGCGGCGTTCCGGCTCAATTCGGATACTGCAACGGCCACAATACGAAGCTGAATTGTCTGGAGTATCACAGATGCAGTGAATTCAATCTCGGAACGGAAGACTTTATTCTCCTTCTGGCAAGACAGCCGGAGATCGAAGACGGATTCCTCGATACGGCAAAGGTGAAGGCCTTCCGGGTACCGGCAGGCGTTCTGGTGGAGGTCTATGCGACAACGCTGCACTACGCTCCCTGCCATGCGGATGCGGAAAAAGGCTTCCAGGTTCTTGTCGTTCTTTCAAAGGGAACCAACACCGACCGGCCGCAGACAGACAGTGACTGCGATGAGCTTACCTATCTGACCGCAGCGAACAAATGGTTGCTCGCGCATGAGGAGTCCTCAGAAGCGAAGGGCGGTGCACGCGTCGGACTGAAGGGAAAGAATCTTGATCTGATGTGCGATTAAAATAAAAAAGGATGCCGCGCGGGCACATGCATGCTGCGCGGCATCTATTATTGTTCCACCTCGAAGGGCAGCTTATCCAGAATGTCCTTCTGCACGTCAATTCCCGGATAAGCCTCAATCAGCTTCAGGCCTCTGGGCGTCAGGCGGAAGACGCAGCGCTCTGTTACATAGAGCACCTTCTGTCCGTTTTGAATCGCCTGCCTGGCGGAGAAGCTGACAGAGCGGATCTTGTTCACGAATTTGGGAACCTCTCCCTCTTTTTCGATGGTCACAACCCCTTTCTTCTGCGACACCTCCAGCCCTTTCGCCGTGAAGGTCATACAGAATACTACCGTAGGAGTTTTTGCCGTGATGTTGGCAAACCCGCCGATCCCCGCAAAAGCGCCTTCACTCCGGTGGGCATTCACATTTCCTTTGCCGTCTACCTCGATTGCTCCCATGAAGCAGATATCCAGTCCGCCATTGTCATACAGGTCAAACTGGTTGGCCATGTCGTATACGGAGGCCGCCCCGATCGTCGCGCCGAAATATTCTCCGGATACCGGGAAGCCACCCACACTGCCGGATTCCACCGTCAAGGTGATGTTGTCCAGCATGCCGTTCTTCCTGGCGTGACGCGAAACCATCTCCGGAAGTCCGATCCCGATGTTCACGATGTCATCCATCCGAAGCTCGGCAGCCGCCCTGCGTCCGATGATATTGCCGATCGTATCGTTCCGGTTCCGGCGTGTGGAGGCAGCGTCGATCTTTTCGTTCCAGCCCTTCCAGTCGTCGTAGGGAATCTCAAAGCTGCCGGTCAGCGCAACAAGCGCATCATCCTTTTTCTCCGGCTCCACCACCACGATCGCATCCACCAGGCACCCCGGAATAATCGCATTTCTGGGGCGGGACGGTACATTTACAAGCCGGTCGACCTGAACGATTACCTTGCCGTGATTGGCCTTGACCGCCTGGCAGATCGACAGCGCATCTCCCGACATGTACATATCGTCAAAGGAAATATTGCCCTTGCGGTCCGCCGCGGTTCCTTTGATCAATGCCACGGTCAGCTTCGGAATCTTGTAATAGAGAAATTCCTCCCCGTCCACTTCCACATGTTTGACGAACGAATCATCGATGGAGAGACGATTGATCCCCGGTCCTTCATTTCTGGGATCCACGAAGATGTCCAGCCCGACCTTGGACAGCGCACCCGGGATTCCGCCCGCCTGCGCACGGATCGCATGGGAAATGCACCCGAGCGGAAGATTGTAGGCTTCGAACCGGTCTTCAAGCAGGATCTTTTTGGTGCTGGGCATGGCGCCGAAATGACCGCAGATCAGGCGATCTACCGCGCCTTCCCGGATGTATCCCTCCGCATTGCGGTTTTCATCCCAGACTCCGAAGCCTGCGCTGGATACGATCGTCAGATGGTTCGGAGACTGCATACGCTGGTAGCGCCTGTAGATCGCCTCATGCAATTCCACCGGATTTTCAATCCCGACGAAGGAATTCACACAGATAACATCTCCGTCCCGGATCAGGCGGATCGCCTCATCCGCTCCCATTATTTCAAACATAGTGCTCTGTTCCTTTCCTGCATCCGGTCCCTTTTCTAATCCTGCACTTCTTCCGGGGCAGCTTCCTCCCCGCCGGCCGCGGTTTCGTACGCATCTGCCCTCCGCGCCGAGAACCGGGACCCTCCTGCCGCATCCTGTTCATCAATCTGCCGGACCACAAACTGAGGGGTATCCGACATGACCAGGTAGATTCTGCCCAGGTAGGTCCCGATCAATCCCAGGAACATCAAAATCAAACCGGAGAAAAACAGAATCGAAACCAGAATGCTCGACCATCCCAATGCCGTGTCAATGCCAAGAAGCCTGCGAATCAGGACGGAAAGGATTCCCAAAAAGCCCGCAGCGGCAACGATATCTCCGACAAATGCGCAGATCTGCAGGGGGACGACGGAGAATGCCATGATATTCTGCCAGAGTCTGATCAGTTTCTTCAGCGTGTACCCGCTTTTCCCCTCTTCCCGCTTGAAGTGCTGAACCGGAACACTGGAGATATTGCGCGTTACGCGGAGGAAAACGCCGGACATTCTTGTATAAGGGCTGCGGTAACGAACCGCATAATCCCGCACGAAGCGCCGTATCACCCAAAAGGAACTGATCTTCAGCTCCTTGGGTTTTCCCATCAGGATCCGGAGCGACCACTGGTTAAACCAGGTTCCGAGGTTGCGGCCCCTGGAGTGCTCCTTCTGCGGGTAATAGGCGTATACGACATCATATCCCTTCTCAAGTTCCGCAAACAGATACGGCAGCTGGGAGGCTCTGGTCTGTCCATCGTCATCCATGGAGATAATATAATCTCCCTTCGCATGATTCAGTCCGGCCATCTGTGCATTGTGCTGCCCGGAATTGGCCGCCAGCTCTATGGCAGTCACATTCGGATAATCCTGCACGAGGCTTCTCAGCGCGCGCACAGTGGCCCCGCCATCCGGACTGCAGTCATCCACAAGGATGAATTCCACCGGCGTACGCCCCATCTTTTCGAATTCCTGCATGGTATCCTCAACAACGCCCCGGATGGTCTTTGAGGACTTGTAGCAGGGAATGATTACACTATATTGCATATCGGTTTCTTCTCTTCAAATGAAGTCAGGGGCATTGGTTCTCTGTCCCTGACTGTAATGTGCATCGTTCTTCGTTTCAGCGCGATGGTGCAGCGGGAAGATGCTCCCGCCTCAGAAGAAGGCGAAGCAGACCACCCCGGCGATAATCAGTGCCGCGCCGAGGATCTTTTTCCTTGTAACCTCCTCCTGCAGCACAAACCGGGAGAGCACCATCACAAAGACAATCGCCAGTGAATTGGACAGCACACCATACCGGAACTGCATCTTGGTAAACAGGAAAATGTTCAGTGCAAGCACACAGGCATAACCGCCGTATCCGAGGATCACATAAGGATTCAGATATTCCCGGATCCGGCTCGTATGCGGAATGTCCGCACTTTTTTTCAGAAGGATCTGCGAAACAGAAGCCAGAAAGCCGCTGAATATAATCAGCAGCATAATAACGAACTTATTCATTTCGGATCACCCATATTCCCGCGATAATCAGAACTGTCCCCACCAGATTACCCGGATGGATCGGCTCCGAGAAGATCAGCCACGCCCAGAGCAGACTCCAGATATTGTAGACCGCACTGTGAGAGTAAGCCACATTCACATCGAACAGCTTCAAAATATACTGCCAGAAGATTGCATAGATCCCGCAGTTTGCGATAATCAGGATTCCCCACAGGATGGTCCGGATGCTGAACAGGCCGTTCGTGCGGATGCTTTCCGCGGCAAATTTGGAAAAGACGCCGGTAAAGGAAAAGATCAGAATGTTCAGGTGAAGCAGGAGCAGATCTGTGCTGCTCCTGCTTCTGCCGGATCTGAAACCGGATCCCTTTTTCACGCCTGTGTTTGAACTCATACACGCCTCCGGATCGTGAACCTCCCATGACTGAAATCAAAGGCTTTTTGATGTGGCATCCGCCGCGCCTGGTGCATAGCACCTTCCTCTGAGCGCTTCTGCCCGGTCACTCTGTCTTCCCGTCTTCTCTTTCGTAGATCCGGTAGCCGCATTTTTCCATATGTCCGTTCACAGGACGGACGATATCCCCGTCCTGATAATACATTGCCCGGTAAACTGCGTCCTTCTTACAAAACGCCGCGCTGTCAACCCGCTCCCCGGGCGCCTGGCAGAAGAATTCCAGACTCATCCTCCGATCGGGCTTTATGGAAATCTCATCGGGGGCTTTCTGATTCCGGAAGGGGTCACCGTGCAGCAGATGGTTCATCGCCATATCCAGAAGATCAATCCCGCAGGCCTCCCGGATCAGTCTCCACAGATGGCAGCCGTCCAGTCTCGGCGTCACCTCGATCAGGTAGGGCTTATTCTCGCGGATCATAATCTGGAAGTAGACCGGCCCATCCTTCAGGCCAAGCGTCTGTACCGTGTCCTGGACCAGCTCAAGGATACGCGCGTGGGCATCGGTCCCTTCGTATACGGAGGGAAGATGGTGCTCATGAATCAGGCCTCCCTGGAATCCGGGCCAGATCTCACGGTCCGACAGAACACTGAGCCGGATCTTTCCATCACACAGATAAGCATTTACAGAGACCTCATCCCCCTCAATGTATTCCTCCAGAATCACCTCTCCCTTTCTCGAATAAGACATCGCCTTGCAAAAACCGCGTTTCAGCTCCTCCGCATTCCGGACCGTGCTGACGCCGCGCTGTCCCTGGGAATCCACCGGCTTAATCTCGATCGGGTACAGATCTTTTTTCTCTGACTCCTCCAGGATGCGGTCAGGGTCTGAACCGACAATGCTGACCGGGCAATACGTTTTGCCCTCCAGTACACGGCGCATCTTTGCCTTATCGCAGCACAGGTTCGCCGCTTCATAAGAATAGAAGGACTCCGTCCCGATCTTGGAGGCTGCATAGGCAATCATCGGGACGGCAATGTCACTCCCGATGGAATAGACATGCCCGATCCGGTTCTCCCTGCAATACTCCACGATCCTATCCTTGTCGAGGATATTGATCAGCGCAAAATGATCCGCAAGAGACATGCCGGAGTCATGCTGCAGATAACTGCAGCAATGAACCTCAAGTCCGGAATCCTTACAATATTGAATCAGGTCAATCTGCGCATTCCCCGCACCCAGAATCAGTATTTTCTCCATTGTCAGCTCCTGTCGTCTGTCGTCATGCGATCAGCCGCACGCTTCCGCCTGTGTTCCAGCACCCATACTGCCAGGCATGCCCCGCACGCGATCATCGAAATCATAATAGCAAGTCTAAATTTCACGGGAGCGTATGTCAACACAAAATGATGCGCTCCTTTCGAAACACAGAATCCGGTCCAGCACCGGTTCGCCCTGACCAGCTCTGTCTCTTTCCCGTCAACCTGAAGGCTCCAGCCGTTGGTGTAGACAACCGGCACTACAACCAGACGGTCTTCTCCCTCCCCCAGATCTCCTTCAATGGTGTTTTTGGAGATCACCGGAGCATCACAGCCTCCTGCATTTCTGTTTGCCACGTCGGTCCCGTAAGACTCCATGGGGATATAGACTGCTTCCAAAGCGCCGATCTTGCAGCGTCCTTTTCCGTTCATCCGGATCGTGATCTCTTCCGGCGCATCACTGTCGGAATAGCCCATATACACCATCCATCCATCTGTGGGAAGCACATACGGGCTGTCCGATCTGCGCAGATACAGTTTTTTCACTCCTGCGCTGCCGGTGACGGTAAGCGTCTGATCATCCTCTTCCTCATGCGCATCCTCATAGGTGACATCGATCAGATGCAGATACAGCTCGCACCCCTCTTTCTTTCCGCAGGAGAAAGTCAGCTCATTCTGCTTCGGATTCAGAAGGAATGACTGCTGTGTATCTTCGGCGGAATCCCCCTCCGGGTCATCGGCCGAATGCAGCGGAACACAGATCTCTGCCGTTTCCGGGCTGGCCATCTCCAGAGAACCCTCCGGCAGATGCGAGATCGCTTCGGGCTCCAGCACGGCCGTCTTCATCAGAACCTGCTGCTTCTGTGCCGCACTCAGCTTCTCATATTCCTCCAAAGAAAGCACCGTATCATAGGTATATCCAAAGGACAACGGCATCGTGTTTTGATAGAGCGCACTTTGGCTGTCCTCCTGATCCGGCACCTTTTCAAAGCCATATGGGATGATCCCATTCTCACTGCCCGTCATGTAATACCCGACAGAGGCCAGATTCTCGCACACAGCATGCCCGTCTAAGGAAAGGGTCTTCACCGTGCTGTCGATTCCCGGATTTTCCAGCTCAAGCAGAAAATGCTGCAATCCCGCGTTCATCACACTGTTGAACTGCGATACACCGTAGTAGTCATGATAGAGCGCACTGTTCAGCCATAGCCTGTGGCCAAAGCCGGTATCGACTCTCTGAAACCCTTCTTCCTTGCTTGCATGCATCCGGCTGAGCGGCTGATCCTCATAGAAGGACGGCAGCTCCTTCCACTCCATATACGCCGAAACAGAATTCCCGAACTGCGGAGAGAAAGTGACGAAGCTCATCAGAACAGCGGACGCGAAAGCAATCAGCAGGATCGCTCTGGAATAGACGACATAGGAAACGCCCTTGCGCCGAAGTACCAGCATGGTTCCGGCTGCCGCCACCAGGCAGATGCATCCGACCGCCACATTGAACCGGTAAAGAAAGCTGAGCTGCATGCGCCCGCCCAGAACCAGGAAGGCGAACGTGCCCGCGGCATAAAGGCCTGTCGCAGCAAGAAGCGCATTCCTTGCCCTTGCGCTGAACTGCGGCCCCTCCTGTATCACATGGATGCAGGTGAGCGCAAGCGTGAAGGAAAGAATAAAGGTCCACCGATTGCTGACATTTCCGAAGGCTCCCATCACCAGCCCCACCGGCGGCAGAGCCAGTCCTGCCAGCTCAATCAGGATTGCCAGACGCAGTGTCGTATATTCTGATATCTTCTCGAAAAACAGAACAACCACAACAGGGATCACCAGTCCGGCAAACCCCAGAAAGGTGCTGTAGCCTGCCCGGATATTCGGGCTGATAAAACCGAGGATCAGATTGATAAAGTATTTTGCCGGATAGACCAGAAACAGCTTCCCCGTATCTCCTGTTGTGAGCCGGTCCGACGTAAACAGATGCGTGAAGATCGGAATCTGAATGCAGGCTGTCATCCCGAGTCCGATCAGCCAGCAGCCAATGACGTAAAAGCCCTTCTGGAAAAATGCTTTCACACGGCTTCCCTGTATTCCCCTTCTTACGGTGATCCATCTCAGCAGGAAATAAACGCCCACGGCAATCGTACACATGTAGGCATAATAATACGTCACGAAGAAAGCCAGTCCCGAGGAAAGGATCATACAGAAGCCCCTGCCCTCCTGCAGAATCTTCTCTGTTCCCAGAAGCATCAACGGGAGTATGTACAGGGCAGCGGCAAAGAAAGGATGACAGGTCACACGGTAGGTGGCAAAGTCACCGGACAGATAGACGATCACCCCGATCATCACCGCGCGGCGATCCAGCTTTTTATAATGACAGAAAGCGGAAAATGCAAGACCGGCAAGATAGAGCCGGAGCACGATCACCAGAGAATAGAAAACGCCGACCTTGTCCAGCGGAACAAGCGCACTGAGCGCATCCAGCCTGTGCAGGCGGGCAGCAACGATAATTCCCTCACCCATGCCGATTGTGAGATCATAGAATCGAAAGCCCGGATCTCCATGCACAAGGCCGCTGAACAGCTCCTGCAGATACCGTCTGAGATATACCATCTGAGGATAGTACTGCGTCCTGGCATCCGCGACCCAGACAAAAGAACGCCCGGTCAGCAGAAACGGCAGAAATAAACCCGCCATCAGAACCACAAACAGGCAGGTATAGCACACATAAAAGGAAGAAAGCTTCCACGTCCGGGTATGAAATTGGCAGGTATTCTCTTCTGATGAATGGTATTTCACAGTACTCTCTTTATCAACAGACAGTCGTTATCAGATCCATGTTGCCACTATATTACCATTATCATTTTCTGTTTACAACCAGATTGATCCTGTGCGATAATTTGTCTGTACAGATTCCGTTGTGGAAGGAGGAGGTAAAGATGACACTTATGAGGAAAAAACTATTTGGATATCTTTTTATTATGACACTCATCCTGAGTTTACGAATCACTGCAGCTTATGCAGGTACAAACGGTCGTACGCAGGCACAGGCTGTCGCATGGGCATACAGCCAGGAAGGACAGACCCTGGAATATCCGGACAGCGGGCTTGATGATCCATGCTTTGATTTTATCTGCTGCTATTATCAGGAATTAGGTCAGGAGATTCCCTGGAAGAATGCGGATCCATCCGGAAGCGGAGGGAATTTTTGCCCGTCCGAATGGCAGTATGCGGATTCTCCGCAGCCGGGTGATGTGGCAGTCTGGCTCAGCGATGACAACGATCATGCTGCGATTGTAACAGAGATCCGCGGCGCTCAGATGGTTTGCGCGGAGCAAAACTATGACGGCAAGATGTATGTCTCAGTTAATCTGCACGACATAGATGCCTATGCTTATATACACCCGGATTTTCCTGCCAATCAGGGCTCACCGATCAGAGGTGGTTCCAGGACCGTGTCGGATGGAGATTATCATATTGTTTCCGCACTCAATGCTGATATGGGACTCGATGTGGCCGGCAACCGTTCTGCAGATGGCACGAATGTCCAGCTGTATCATAATGTAACTGACCCCAATCAGGTATTCACTGTTCAATACCTCAGTAATGGTTTCTATAAGATCACGCACAAACGTACCCGGAAGGTGCTTGATGTATCCGGGGCAGGCCTGGCATACGGGACAAATGTTGATATTTACAGTTCCAATGATACGGATGCTCAAATGTGGAGAATAGACCCTTCAGAAAATCCGGGATTCTTGAATATCAGGGCGAAATGCAACGGATTATGCCTTGATGTGGATGGGGCAAAGGCGCAAAACGGCACAAACATAAAAACATACAGAGGCAATGGAAGCAATGCCCAGGGATGGAGGTTTATTGCAGTCGGAGAAAATCAGACCATCGCAGACGGGGATTACCATATCGTGTCTGCGCTGAATCCTGTTATGGGCATGGATGTAGCCGGAAATAACAGCAACAATGCCACAAATATCCAATTATATGCAAACGCGGGTGATGAAAAGCAGGTATTTACCGTAAAGTACTTAGAGGATGGTTATTACCAGATCATACATAAAGACTCCGGGAAAAGCATTGATCTGGCCGGCAATCGTTCTCTTTCAGGCACGAATCTTGATATTTATCAAAGCAATTCAACCGATGCTCAGAAATGGATCATAAAGAGTGCCGGAAACGGATCCTATAACATTATCGGCAAAGGAAGCGGACTCTATATCGATGTCGATCAGGCAAGTACTCAAAATGGAACAAACATACGGGGTTATGTCGGGAACGGGTCCGGCGCACAGCAATGGCTTTTTGTTCCTGCTGATACTTCCGCTGTTAATTCTGCTGATAATATCGGATACTGGATTTATAATTCCTTCAGGAAGTATAAGAAGTATCTCAAAGATCCGACCGATGCCACCTTCAATACCTTTCAGTTAAAGAGCAAGAAGGTCGGGAATACATCCATCACGACCGGGTGGAAGGCAGTGCGACGTGCAGCTGGGTATACGGTCTTTGCCGCACCGTGCGGTTCGAACTTCAGTAAGCTCACTGACACCACCGGGACAAGCTATACCCAGAAGAATCTGCAGAAGGGAACCTATTATAAGTACTTTGTAGCTGCCCACGATAAGAATGGCATATTTTTGGCATTCTCCAATGCAATCCATGTTGCGACAGCCGGCGGCAGCGAGGGCAACCCGGAATCTGTCAGCCTGAATAAGAAGAACGTCAGCCTGGAGATGGGCGGGACATTCGATCTGAAAGCGAAACTCGAGAACGGAGATCAGCAGGTCAGCAAGCACCGCGAGATTGCCTTTGAGTCGGATAACCCGAGAGTTGCGACAGTCACAAAGAGCGGAACGATCAAGGCAGTCGGGACGGGTACCTGCAATGTATATGCATACGCCCAGAATGGCGTGTTTGCAAGATGCACTGTTACGGTCAATTGAGTCAATTGATTAAAGAAGCTGAAAGCCCAGGTCGATGCCGGACTTTCAGCTTCTTTTCAGCAGGGGATGAGAGAATCGAACTCCCACCAAAGGTTTTGGAGACCCCTATCATACCATTTGACCAATCCCCTGTGTCCGTCTTTTTGACGACTCTATTCTTATAACACAGTTGCATCTTCCTGTCAATGCTTTCCTGCTGCCGGGCCGCAACGAATGTTCCGCTCACGGTCGTAAGAATGCCTTCCGTCCGCTTCTCAGGCGGTGAGCACATTGATCAGTTCCCGCACATTTCTGACGCCGACCAGCTGCACGCCCTCCGCCTTCTGGACGGACCGGATGCTTGCCTGCGGCAGGATTACTCTGGAAAAACCAAGCTTCTGCGCTTCCTTCACGCGAAGAGGCGCCTGCGGAACGGAGCGGATCTCCCCGGACAGGCCGACTTCTCCGAACACCAGCGTCTTCTCATCGATCACAATGTCCTTGAAGGAGGAAATGACCGCGACGACGATCCCCAGATCCACTGCCGGTTCCCGAAGCCGCACACCGCCGGCGATGTTGACATAGACATCCATATCGGAAAGCCGCAGGCCGAGCCGGCGCTCCAGAATCGCGAGAAGCAGATTGACACGGTTATTGTCCGCGCCTTCCGTCGTGCGGCGCGGATAGGCAAGATTGCTCCGGGCCGTCAGCGCCTGCACCTCGATCAGAATCGGGCGCGTTCCTTCCACAGAGCAGGCTACCACGGAGCCGGAAGAGCCGGTCGGCCTTCCGTCCAGCATAAACTCAGAAGGATTCGGCACCTCTCTCAGTCCGTCCTGCTTCATCTCAAATACGCCGATCTCATCCGTGGATCCGAAACGGTTCTTCACGCCATGCAGGATGCGGTAGCTTGCATGCCGGTCGCCTTCAAAATACAGCACGGTATCCACCATATGCTCCAACACACGCGGCCCAGCGACGGCACCCTCCTTCGTAACATGGCCGACGATGAAGATTGTGACGCCCAGTCCCTTTGCCAGCTGCAGCAAAAGCCCGGTTGTCTCTCTCACCTGAGAGACGGAACCCGGCGCGGAAGAAACGTTCTCATTGTACATAGTCTGGATGGAATCGATGACCACGACCGTGGGCCTGGTCCGCACGATCGCTTCCTGCACATCCGTAAGATTCGTCTCGCACAGAATCAGGAGAGAGTCGCCGAATGCCCCCATCCGGTTCGCCCTCATCTTAATCTGCTGCTGGGACTCCTCGCCGGAAACATACAGGACACGGACCGCCTCCGTTTTTGAAGCATCTGCAGGCGCAGTCAGGTTCCTGCAAACCTGCAGAAGCAGCGTTGACTTGCCGATCCCCGGGTCGCCGCCGACCAGAACCAGAGAGCCCTGTACGAGTCCTCCGCCCAGAACACGGTCCATCTCCGCAATCCCGGTAGACATCCTGCCGGTATCGCTGATGGAGATCTCTTTCAAAGGCAGTGCCCGCTGCCCTTTGCGTTTTCCCTTTCCTGCCATCTGGCCATGCGCTGCCAGGCCTTCTGCTTCCATCTGCAGGCTGTCCCACTGAACCACACCTGCAGTCGGCTTCCCGGAACCTTTCCCTGCTGCTTTTGCTGCGGTTACGCTCTCCTCGGCGAATGTATTCCACTCATGGCAGGCGGGGCACTGCCCCATCCATTTCGCGGACTCATAGCCGCAGTTCTGGCAGAAAAAAACCGTTGTCCTGGCCTTCGCCATATTTCACACACCTCTGTCCCAGCCTCCCGTTACGTTCAGCGGGAGTACTTTCTGACTATATAAAGCCTGCCGCCGGCTCCTGCCGGTCAGGCCCGTATCACTTCAATCTTTGTGCTGCCGCTCTCTCCAACCTCAACCGACAGAACAAGCTTGCCGCCTCTTCCGGTACCCATCATGCCGGTATCTCTGCCGTCGACCACCACGCGGTAGGTCGCCTCATCAGTAAGTCCCAGTACAACCTGGCAGTCCTGCGGGCACTCTACGCGGAAGGAAACACCTTCTTCCGTCCTGACAAAATCATGAACCGCGGTACCCGGTTCGGATTCATACACCAGAGCGTCATTGCACTCAAGCCTGGTAGATTCGCGGAACGTCTTAACCTTATAACGGTCCCCTCTCACCTCAAAATCACTCTTTTTTGCCTTCGTGTCGAGCTCATAATCTCCAAAGCTGACAGATCCGTCTGCATTTTCCGTGATCAGGTCCTTTACCACCGACATCTTTTTAATCCTCCGAATAAAATGCTATCTTTCCTGCTTTCATGGTACAGACTGCCGTCTGTCCTGCTTTAATATTACCAAATAATAGATTCTCTGCAAGCTTATCCTCCAGCAGATTCTGGATCGTGCGCTTCAGCGGTCTGGCTCCGTACTTCTCATCAAATCCTGTCTGCGCGATGTAATCACGGACGGTGCCTGATACCTTCAGCGTGATTCCCATCTGCTCAAACGCGCGCTTCTTCAGGTCCTTCAGAAGCAGTGTCACAATCTTCCGGATCTCTTCCATCGTCAGCGGATGGAAGACAATGGTCTCATCGATCCGGTTCAGGAATTCCGGGCGGAAGATCCGTTTCACTTCCTCCATGACCGATCCCTTCATGGATTCGTAGTCCGCCTTCGCGTCGGATACCCCGAAGCCAAGCCTTTTCGCGTTCTGGATCGCCTGCGCTCCCGCATTGGAGGTCATGATCAGGATCGTATTGCGGAAATCAACCTTTCTGCCATGGGAATCCGTGATATGTCCTTCGTCCATCACCTGCAGCAATATATTGAAGATATCCGGATGGGCTTTCTCGATCTCATCAAACAGAACCACACTGTACGGATGGCGCCGCACCTTCTCGGAGAGCTGACCGCTCTCGTCATATCCGACATATCCGGGCGGTGAACCCACCAGCCTGGATACATTGAACTTCTCCATATACTCAGACATGTCAACCCGGATGATGGATTCCTCGGAGCCGAATACGGTGTCTGCCAATGCCTTCGACAGCTCCGTTTTCCCGACACCGGTCGGTCCCAGGAAAAGGAAGGATCCGATCGGTCTGGCAGGATCCTTCAGCCCGGCTCTGCCTCTTCGGATCGCCCGCGCGATCGCGCTGACCGCCTCCTCCTGCCCGATGATACGCGCATGCAGCGTTTTCTCAAGACCAAGCAGCTTCCTGCCCTCATCCATCGTCAGCTTCTGTACGGGAATCTTCGTCCAGTCGGAAACCGTTCCGGCGATGTCTGCAGCCGTCACCTTTTCCTGATCCTTCGCCTTCCTGAGCTCCTTCTTCTTTCTGCTCTCCAGGCGGGAAGAGGTCTGGGTCAGCTCCTCGTGAATCTCATGCGCGTCTTCGAACCTTCCTTCGGTCAGGGCCGTTTCCAGATCCCCACTCAGCTTCTTCACGTCTTCCGAGAGCTTCTGCTGCTTCTTATCCTCCCGGATATATCCCAGCTGGCGTCTGGAGCAGGCCTCATCCATCAGATCGATCGCCTTGTCCGGCAGGAACCGGTCGGAAATATACCGCGCGGAAAGATTGACTGCGGCCTCAATGGCTTCCTCCGAGATCGTTACGCCATGATGGCGCTCATAGGCCGGACGCAGCCCCTGCAGAATCTGAACACTCTCCTGCGTTGTGGGCTCCTCCACCAGAATCGGCTGGAATCGTCTTGCCAGCGCAGCATCCTTCTCCACATGTTTCCGGTACTCCTCCACGGTTGTCGCGCCGATCACCTGGATCTCGCCGCGCGAGAGCATCGGCTTCATGATATTGGCAGCATCCAGCGATCCCTCGGATCCGCCCGCCCCGATGATCGTATGCAGCTCATCGATAAACAGCAGAACCTGCTGAGATCCCGCTGCCTCATTCAGAACATTTTTAATCCGCTCCTCAAAATCTCCGCGGAACCGGGATCCCGCGACCATCGCTGCCATGTCCAGCGCGACGATGCGCTTGCCCAGCAGCGGCTGAGGTGCCGTCTGATTCACAATCTTCTGTGCCAGTCCTTCCACAATCGCCGTCTTGCCGACGCCCGGCTCTCCGATCAGACAGGGATTGTTTTTCGTCCTTCTGCACAGGATCTGACAGATCCGGTCTGTCTCACTCTGTCTTCCGATAATCGGATCCAGCTTCCCGTCGCGCACCTCCTGGGTCATGTCTCTCGAATACTGATCCAGCGTCGGTGTATTGCTCTGGTAGGACGCGCCCGGCAGCTGCATGGCCATCTGCAGGTACTCCTGCAGCTGCTCATCCGAGACACCGATGATGTCAAGGATCTTTGTGTACATCGCCTGAAAATCCACGCCCATCGTGTGGAGCAGCTTTGCCGCATTGCAGTCGGTATCCCGCATCAAAGACAGCAGGATATGCTCCGTCCCGATCTGGCTGGAGAAGAACCAGGATGCCTGATCCTCAGCCGACTTCAGGATGAACCTGGCGCGCGGGGTCATCTCCTTTGATTTTCTGCTCCGCCCCGGACGCTTCGCCTTTCCTGCGAACTCCGCCTCCGGCGTAATCAGTTCCCGGATCAGATTGCGGAGCATTTTCTCCTCAATCCCCGCCTCACGCAGCACCACGCCTGCGGTCCCCTCCGGCTCCATGACAAGGCCGAGCAGCAAGTGCTCTGTCCCGGTCACCGGACTAAGCGTCTCTTTCGCGCATTTTTCCGCATATAATACGGCCTGCCTTGCGGCGGCCGTATATGGAAATACCTGTTCCATGTTGTTCTCCATCACAGATCGATGAGATCGATCTTCACGTTCTTGCCCTGATCAGCAGCGCCCTGCGCACTGCCTGCGTGCCGGGCGGCATCCTGCCGGGCAGCCTTTTCAAGCGCTTCTTCCTGCGCCTTGCGGGCAGCTTCCTGCTCCCGCTCGATGCGCTGCGCTTCCTGCGCCTGGCGCTTTGCCTCCTCAGCTCTTGCCTGGGCAGCCTTCCTCGATTCCTGTTCCCGCTTCGCCTCGGCAGCAGCCGCTTTCTTCATCGCCTTTGCTTCCGCCTTCTTCACGCGGGTCAGATCCTTTGTCACATCCTTCGGTACCTCCTGCGGATGGACCGGCTGTACGGATTCGTAACGCCTTGTCTCCGAGGAAACGCCTTCCTGACGGTATGCGCCGTTTTGACGCGGTGCACCGTTCTGGCGCTGGGCACTTGCCTGACGGGGCGCACTATTCTGGCGCGGTGCATTCCCCTGACGGGGCGCGCCTGCCTGACGCGGTGCATTCCCCTGACGGGATGCGCCGTCTGCCGGATACTGACCGTTCCTGGGCATATGCCTCTGCGGCTGTACCGGTGTGCCGACCTGCTGATCCGTCCAGCTTACGGAAGAAGAACGCTCGCCATCTTCTTCGCCCCAGTCACCCCAGCCGTCCTCGGCAACTGCGCCGGATCTGCCCGGGTCGCCGTTCTTATAGAACGCAAGCTCCTGTGCCATATCTCTTCTGCGCAGCAGCTGGCTGATGACAATGAACAGAAAGACGATGGATACGGCAATCAGCGCATACAGAACATAGGTCAGCATGCTGATATGGCTTCTCTGCTCCGTGATCGTCTTCTGCAGCTTCTCAATCGTATTCTCCGCGTCCTGAAGAGAATTGCGGTCTACCTTGACATAACGCGGATCCTCTGTCTCCACTTCGCTCTGCACGACCTCGGTATCGATCGTCGCCGCCACAGAGCTCTCATTTGCCGCGATCGCCTCGGCCGGATCCACCGCGCCGCGCGCCTGACTGACATTCAGGACATACTCAATCGCATTTCCGCTCTCGCTCGTGACCGTAATCACAACCGTTCCGGTTCCGTCCGCGTTCAGTGTCGTTCCCGTAACGGAATTCACGGTCGCGCTCGGATTCGTGGTATGCGGCTCCAGATCCAGCGTTGTTGTGCCCGCCGGAACTTCTACGGAATACTCCCAGATATCATAGCGGAACTCCGGGCTTACCGTCACACCCTCCGTTTTGATCCCAAGACTTGCAAGAGAATTATCATCTGACGCAAATGCACTTGCGGAGCACATTACCGTCAGCATGAGCATCATCGCCGCCACCGTAAGGAGCTTTCTGCACCTACTGTTCATTCCTGTCAAACCTCCACCAATGATTGAATCCCGGTCAATCTTCAAACCGGATTGCTTCCCGGTCACTCCTCAAACTTCGCAATATCATGCCGGTAATACTTCCCGCTGAACCGCACCAGACCGGCGGCTTCATATGCCTTCTGCCTGGCCTGTCTCAGATCATCTCCGAGCACCGTAATTCCAAGCACCCTGCCGCCGTTCGTCACAATCTTTTCATCCTTCATCGCGGTTCCCGCGTGGAAGCAGAAGCAATCGCGCATCTTGCGAAACGCTTCCAGGCCGTGAATCACCTTCCCTTTTTCATAGGCAGCCGGATATCCGTCCGATGCAAGCACCAGACACACACAGGTCCTGGGGCTGAACTTCAGATCAATCTGATCCAGCGTCCCGTCAATGCACGCGTTCATCACGTCAATGATGTCATTTTCCAGTCTCGGAAGCACCACCTGCGCTTCCGGGTCGCCAAAGCGGCAATTGTACTCCAGCACCTTCGGGCCGTCCTCCGTCAGCATCAGGCCGAAGAAGATCACACCCTTGAACTCTCTGCCCTCCGCCTTCATCGCGTCCACGGTCGGCTGGAAGATCTTCTCCCGGCAGAACTGCTGCACGCTGGAGGTATAGAAGGGGTTCGGGGAAATATTCCCCATCCCGCCGGTATTCAGCCCGGTGTCATCATCACCGGCTCTCTTGTAATCCTGCGCCGAAGACATTTCCTTGATATGGGTCCCGTCCACAAAGGTCAGAACCGAAACCTCTCTTCCGGTCAGGAACTCCTCCACAACCATTTCATCGCCGGCTGCGCCAAATGCCTTCTCTCCCATGATCGTCTCGGCACCGTCCAGGGCAGACGCCAGATCCTCACAGATCAGGACGCCCTTTCCCAGCGCAAGGCCGCTGGCCTTCAGAACAACCGGGAATTTCTCCAGGCCTTCCAGATAGTGCTTTGCCGCAGCCAGATCCGTGAATGTCTCATACGATGCCGTCGGAATATCGTATTTATCCATCAACTCCTTGGAGAATGCCTTGCTTCCCTCCAGAATCGCCGCATTTTTCCTGGGGCCGAACACGCGCAGGCCTCTTTCCTCAAAGACATCAACAATTCCGCCGACCAGCGGATCATCCATTCCGATAATCGTCAGACCGATCCCATGATCCTTGGCAAAGTCAGCCAGCTCCTCATACTGATCCGCCTTCAGCGGAACAAGCTCGGCAATCTGCGCGATTCCCGCATTGCCGGGAGCACAATATATCTTATCAACCTTCGGGCTCTGGGCGCATTTCCAGGCGATGGCATGTTCCCTTCCCCCGCTTCCAACAATCAGAATCTTCATTGAATGATCACCTTTCTGTTCTCTACCCGGACCTTGCCGCCGGCGATCAGGTCGATTGCCTGCGGAAGGATCTTCCACTCTGCCTGTTCCATAATGCGCCTCTGCAGTGTCTTCGGCGTATCATCCGGCGCAACCTCCACAGCCTTCTGCAGCAGAATCGGACCGGTATCCGTACCGCTGTCCACAAAATGCACCGTCGCCCCGGAGATCCTGACGCCGCGCGCCAGTGCGGCTTCATGCACCTTCAGCCCGTAATAGCCCTTCCCGCAGAAGGACGGGATCAGGGACGGATGGATGTTCAGGATCCGGTTCTCATAGGCCTGCACCATCTCCTCCGGAATGGTGCAAAGGAAGCCTGCCAGAACCACCAGATCCGCACCGGATTCCTGCACCCTCGCAAGGAGCGCATGGTGAAATGCGTCCCTGGACGGGAATTCCTTCGGGCTGAGTACAGCGGTCTCGATGCCCGCTTTTTTTGCCCGCTCCAGTGCAAATGCACCGTGATTGTTCGACACGACGAGTCCGATCCGTGCATTCCGGATCGTTCCGTCTGAGATAGCGTCTATGATTGCCTGCAGATTTGTGCCTCCGCCTGATACCAGGACTGCGATCGTAAGCATATGTTTGATTTCCGTTTCTTATCCGATGATTTCCGCTTTTCTTTCGCCAGCCTCTACGCTGCCGATTACGAAGGCCTGCTCTCCGGCCTCTCTCAGTACCTTCACAGCCTGCTCCGCATCCGCGCTATCCAGCGCCATCACCATGCCGATGCCCATATTAAAGGTATTGTACATGACATGCTCTGCGATCTCGCCCTCTTCCTGAAGCATCCGGAAGATCGCCGGAACCGGATAGCTGTCCTTCCGGATCACGGCCTTCACCCCGTCCGGCAGCATACGCGGGATATTCTCGTAGAAGCCGCCGCCCGTGATATGGCTGCAGCCCTTGATCTCAATCCCCGCTTCCCGGACAGACCTGAGCGCTTTCACATAGATCTTCGTCGGCCGAAGCAGCGCTTCGCCAAGTGTCTCCCCCAGTTCCTCCCGGTATGTGGAGAGGTTCTCCTTATCCATCGAAAAGACCCTGCGCACGAGGGAATAGCCATTGCTGTGCACCCCGCTTGAGGCAATTCCGACAAGGACATCTCCAGGGCGGATCGACTGCCCGGTGATCATCTTTTTCCGGTCGCAGACGCCGACCGCAAATCCGGCCAGGTCGTATTCTTCCTCCGGATAGAACCCCGGCATCTCCGCCGTCTCTCCGCCGATCAGCGACGCGCCGGCCTGCAGGCATCCTTCGGAGACGCCCTTCACGATCTGCGCGATCTTCTCCGGTACATTTTTCCCGCAGGCAATGTAATCAAGGAAAAACAGCGGCTCCCCGCCCGCGCAGGCAATGTCGTTGACACACATCGCGACACAGTCGATCCCGACCGTATCATGCCGGTCCATCAGAAAAGCCAGCTTCAGTTTGGTTCCGACTCCGTCTGTTCCGGACACGAGCGTCGGCTCTTCCATATCCTTGAAAGCTTCCATGGAAAATGCGCCCGAGAACCCGCCGATGTCTGACACGACCTCCGGCCGCTTCGTGCGCGCAATCATATCCTTGATCAGCCGAACGGATTCGTATCCCGCTTCAATATCTACACCTGCCTGCCTGTAATCCATTCCGTATTTCCTTTTCTTGATTGAATTCCCGATTGACGCTTCAAAGTGCTTACGCTTCTTTTAAGCTCTCCTGCAGTTTCCGGTCTTTCTCCTCCACGGCCTTGCACATATCCTCGCTGTAGCGCTTCAGCTTCTCACGAAGTAAGTCATCCTCCATCGCAAGCATCCTCACGGCCAGCAGCCCCGCGTTCTTCGCGCCGTCAATCGCGACCGTTGCCACCGGAATTCCCGGAGGCATCTGCAGGATCGAATACAATGCGTCCTGACCGCCCAGACCGCCGCTGCTGATCGGCACGCCGATCACCGGAAGCGGAAACAGCGCTGCGCACATGCCCGGCAGATGAGCTGCCATGCCGGCCCCCGCGATGATGACCTTCAGTCCGCGGCTTTCGGCACTCTTTGCGTAATCAAAGAAGATCTCCGGCTCTCTGTGCGCGGAGATTACCCGCACCTCTGTCTCTACGCCGAATTCCTTCAGAATATCGAGCGCTTTTTTCATGACCTTGAAGTCTGAATCAGACCCCATGACAATCCCAGCTTTTGGCATATTGTGTACCTCCGTCTTTCCCTGCATGATTCTACCCGCACGCAGACAGGGTGTCAATCCATCGTTTTACAAGTCAAGCCCCTGTTAGTGCCTGCCGCATACACAGGATTCCTTTGCTGCACGTCTTAGCGCAGGAGCCAGTTCAAGTCTGCCACCGGCAGGCTTGCGCGCGGTCAGAGTGCGTCCTGTGACTCCAGCGGTTTGTTCAGTTCCTCGGTGCCCGGCAGTACGAAACGTCCTCCGGAAATGATCTCCGCGCGGTATCCGTTGTCTGCGAGGACCTCGATCAGCCCCAGCTCCTCATACGGGATTGTGATGTCCGTGTGGCAGTTGAAGTACGCTTTTAAGGGATCCTCCCTGCGCTGTGCGGATACTTCATTTTCCTTCGCGATGATCTCCTTGCCGTCCGGATTGTACACGTGGTTGTCTTCCTCCCAGGAGTAGCAGGTGTCCCCTACCGCGAAGTGCGGTCCGGTTTTTTCGGCGATCAGGATCGGAAGCCTTTGCGCGATCCCGTACTTTCGTGCCATGACGTATGCGGTCGTATTCGTTCCGATCGCGAATTCCCCCATCGGAAGGCTCTCGTGATGGAACAGAATGTTTTCCCGGATGTAAGCGTCATTTTCTTCCTTCGTCTCAAAGTTCGCGCAGGAGGCGGTCTCGATCATCCCATCCTTGAACCGGATCTCCAGGTCCTTAAAGTTCAGTCCCTCCAGGTAAACCTGTGAGACATGGAGAATGCCGTTGGTTCCTTTCAGCACCGGAGAGGTGAAGACTTCTCCGACCGGGATGTTGACATCTGCCACGCAGTTTTCAAAGTTGGTTTCCTTCTCCGGATTCTGCAGGGTATGGAACTGCACCGTGAGATCGGTACGGTTTCCGTTTGCCCCAACGATATGTGCGCGCTGTCCTTTGTTGAGGGCATCAATGATGGTTGCCTGGATTCTGGTGTACAGGGCGCTGTCAAGCGTGTTGACGCGGATCGTTTCTTTGAAGATCTCTTCGAACCGGTCCTCGTCGATCTCCGGCGTGGGGAAGGAAATGATCGTAAAGCTTCTCTCTTTTCCTATGATATATTCCTGTGTGATCTGTCTCAGACGGCTGCGCAGCTTAACACTGAGTGTACGCTGGCTTTCGTCATAGCTCCATGCCTGCGGGGTGCTTTTGGGCTCAAATGGCTTCTGGCCGAACAGCTCCAGAACCGCGGGACCCCCGTGTGCATGTGCCAGCTCTTTGAACTGTTCGTAGGTAGTTCTTGTAACCTCCGCCCTGCGCTCCACATATCTGGAATCCAGCATCAGCGCTGCATCCTCTCTGTGGTCGTAGTCGTACTGCGGGTTCGGGATCGCGCCGCTGAATCCGGAGCGGACGGCGCCCATCGTCGTCAGTGCGCTTACGCTGCTGCGGTAAATGGTCGGACGCAGTCCCATCTTTTCAAAGTTCTGAACCGTCTTCCTTGCGACCCGCTCAAAGCCTGCAAAGTAGTGCAGGTTCACTGTACGCTTCTTCTCAAGCGGCTTTGCAGCCAGGACAAATCCCATGCGATACCCTTCCGACCAGGTGTCAGCCATGCGGTCGATCTCTTCCTGCGGCAGGGATGCCAGAAAGCGTGCCATGCGAATCTCATTTTCCGTTATGTACTCCCCGTAACGGTACAGATAGTCTGTGTTCGACAGATCCGCTGTCATCAGAATATCCGTAAAGAAGCTGCAGTCAGGATCGATGCCTTCCCGGATGCGGTGCGCGGCGATCACGTCCGCGTTGTCGCTCTCAAACCAGTACAGGGCATCGCGAACTGCCTCCACCGTCTTCTTTCCGAAGCCGCCGAATGTTTCGCCTGGAGCCGGATCCGGACTTTCGGAAGCAAGGATTCCGTACACCTGAACAAACAGCTCTACATGAGCGGCTGCTTCCTCCAGCTTTCCTTCAAAAATATATGCGATCAGGCCTCTCTCCTGCGCATAGAGAAAGCAGAGGAGCTTACCCATCTCCGTTCCCAGCTTCCTGCAGGCCCAGGCCGGATTGGCGTAGCTCTTGTCATAATGCTCCG
>CADBZI010000016.1:0-35955 GCA_902799015.1 uncultured Lachnospiraceae bacterium
ACCAGTCTCTGCATGTAAACTGTTGAAAGCGCCGTGTACCGAACGGTACGCACGGTGCTGTGAGAGGACGGGGGCTAATCACCCCCTCCTACTCGATTCGGCGGTTTCAGCATGCGCCTGTACGGTGTGCAAACAGGTCCGGGCGCGGCGCACAGCACTGCAGCGGCGGCTCAGATCCAGCCGCCGTCCAGCCGTACAATCTGCCCGGTAAGGTAAGGACTGCACACAGCGAGGCGGAAGATGAGTTCCGCTGCCTCCTCCGGCGTGCCGTACCGACCAGCCGGAATTTCCTCCTCGAGCTGCGCCCGTTCCTCCGGAGAGAAGCAGGCGTTCATATCGGTATCAATGGTGCCGCATGCAATGGCATTGACGGCGATCCCGCTCGGCGCCAGCTCCTTCGCCAGGGCCTGCGTGAGCGCGTTGATGCCGCCCTTGGAAGCAGAATAGGCTGCTTCGCAGGAAGCACCGCAGACGCCCCATACGGACGACACGTTGACGATATGGCCCGCCTTGCACCGCACCATATCCGGAATCAGCAGCCGGCACGTATTGAATACAGACGTCAGGTTCGTGCGGATGACACTGTCCCAGTCCTCCGGCGTCATATCGGTCAGAAGGCCGATCCATGAGATGCCGGCGTTATTGACCAGCACGTCGATCCTGCCGAAGGTCTCCTGCGCCAGGCGGCAGAATCGCTCCATATCCTGATAGCTGCCGGCATCGCCGGTAAAACACAGCGTCTGCACGTGATACTGCTCCCGCAGCAGCGCGGCCGTCTCTTCCAGTTCACCGGTCCGGCTGCGGCAGCACATAGCCACATTGAAGCCATCCTGTGCAAAACGGATGGCAGCGGCGCGGCCGATTCCGCGCGAAGCACCGGTAATCAAAACAGATCTGCTTTGCATGACAATCTCCTTTGCTTATAATTCAGAATAATCTTAACATGACACCCGTCAAAGTCAATAAAACGACACATAACAACAAAAATGTAATATTTAGGAAATAATATTGAAATATTTGCACACTTCTGCTATAATGCCATAGTAATGCGGGTTCCGGGCGATGACTATGCCATCACCTGATCATTCGTCTTTATTGGCAATTTTGGTGAATTTACAGACCGGAAAATTTGAATATTTTCGTGGATAATGAAAAAAATCCCGAAAAAAATAAAAAAATTCAAAATTTTCCTTAAAAACCACTGTAAAATTTGTGCGATTTGCTGTATGATCTGAATAGACATAATAAAGAGTTTGCCAAGGAGAAGACAATATGATTTCGAACCAGATTTTACAAAACACGATTGATGGCCTGAAAGCAATTACGAGAATAGATTTCTGCGTCATTGATATCGAGGGCAAGCCGCTCGCTTCCACATTTCCGCATGCGGAAGAGTATGAGAAGTATGTCCTTGATTTCGTGAATTCACCGGCGGACAGCCAGATGATGCAGGGAACTCAGTTTTTCAAGGTATTTGATGAACACCAGCTGGAGTTTGTCATCCTCGCCAAGGGAGACAGCGATGATGTCTTCATGATGGGCAAGGTGGCGACGTTCCAGATTCAGAACCTGATGATCGCTTACAAGGAGCGCTTCGACAAGGATAATTTCATCAAGAACCTGCTGCTGGACAATCTCCTGCTCGTAGATATCTATAACCGGGCGAAGAAACTGCATATTGATACCGATGTGCGGCGGATCGTCTGGATCGTTGAGATGAGCAATGACAAGGATATGAACGGCCTCGAGCTGCTCCGTACCATTTATACGGGACGCCCGAAGGATTTCATAACCGCTGTCGATGAGAAGGACATTATTGTGGTCAGAGAAGTGCGCGAGAACGAGACCTACGAAGAACTGATGAAGGCGGCGGAAGCCGTACACGAACAGCTCTGCGCGGATGGCACGGTCAGCGCGAAGATCGCTCTGGGCACGATTGTGCACGATATCAAGGATGTTTCGCGTTCCTATAAGGAAGCGAAGATGGCACTGGATGTCGGCAAGATCTTTTATGAAGAGAGAAATGTGGCCGCGTACAGCAATCTCGGTATCGGCCGGCTGATCTATCAGCTCCCGATTCCGCTGTGCAAGATGTTTATCCGGGAGATTTTCGACGGAAAATCACCGGAGGATTTCGATGAGGAGACACTCACCACCATCAACAAGTTCTTTGAGAACAACCTGAATGTTTCCGAGACCTCGAGACAGCTCTACATCCACAGGAATACGCTGGTATACCGTCTTGATAAGCTCCAGAAGAGCACGGGACTGGACCTGCGTGTATTCGATGATGCCATAACCTTCAAGATCGCGCTGATGGTCGTCAAGTACATGAATTACATGGAGAAACTGGAATACTAGAATCTCCATGACAAGGAGGTATAGTACGGATGATCGTTCTTGAACATGTATCCAAGACCTATCCGGGCAATGTACAGGCCCTCAAAGACATCAACCTCAACATCAAGAAGGGTGAGTTCGTTTTTGTGGTAGGTCCCAGCGGATCAGGTAAGACGACGTTGTTCAAACTCCTCTTCAAGGAGCTTGATCCGACATCAGGCAGCATTTATATTAATAAGAAGAATCTTAAGAAACTCCGCCATAAGAATGTTCCGAAGTTCCGCAGAGGCATCGGTGTTGTATTCCAGGACTTCCGTCTGCTGAAGGACAGGAATGTCTATGAGAATATCGCCTTTGCACAGCAGGTCGTCGGCGTTCCGAATCGTAAGATCAGGAAGAACGTCATGACGATGCTGGAACTGGTCGGACTGTCCGACAAGGTCAAGTCCAACCCGAGCGAGCTTTCCGGCGGTGAGCAGCAGAGGGTAGCGCTGGCGAGGGCGCTGATCAATAATCCGCCGCTTCTGCTTGCCGATGAGCCTACGGGCAATCTGGACCCGGTCAACTCATGGGAGATCATGAAGCTTCTCGATGCGATTAACAAGAGAGGCACGACGGTTGTCGTTGTAACCCATAATAAGGAGATCGTAGAGAGAATGCAGAAGCGTGTCGTGACGCTGCACGAGGGCAGTATCGTAAGCGACGAGAGAAAGGGCGGATACATCTATGCATAGTCTTGGATATGGATTAAAACAGGGCTTCAAGAGCCTGTTCAGAAACCGGTTATTTACACTCGCATCGATCGGCACGATTATTGCCAGCCTCTTTATTTTCGGTATTTTTTATTGTATTTTAGCGAATTTCCAGAGCATGTTCACAGAAGTGGAGACGTCTGTCGGCGTCACCGTATTCTTTGACGAGGGCACGACCGAAGAGCGTATCCTCGAGATCAAATCACAGCTTGAACAGCAGGATACGGTTGACAAGGTCGAGTACACTTCGGCCGAGCAGGCGTGGGAAGACTACAAGAACAGGGTATTCCCGCAGGGCGATGACGATATTCTCACCAACCTGGATCAGGACAACCCGCTTGCCAACTCCGCCAGCCTGACCGTCTATCTGACAGATACGGCGCCGGCGAAGAATGAAAAGAAGAATACTCCGGAGAACCTTAGTTTCACCGGAACCGCTGCGACGGTTTATGCGATGACCGGTACGGCCCTTTCGATCTATAAGGCAACGGACGGAAACTGGTATGACAAAAATGGAATCAAGTTTACCTGGCTGACGGATACGAAGCTGACGAATGATGACGGAGATTCCTTTACCACTTCCCCGACGTTCGGTTCTACCTATTTCACGGGCAACTCGACAACCGTATACTCCCTTTCCGGGACTCCGGTTACGATTCGTGAGAATACGGACGGTTACTGGTATACGGACAGCGGTGTAAAGATGACCTGGCTTGACGGCAGCCGGCTCGAATCAGATGGAGGAGAAGCCTTTGTCACAGATCAGCCGGATACGAATGATTATTCCGATCAGGAAGGGGAGGGAGATCTGGTGTACTGTGAGTATTGCGGACAGTGGTATGAGGCAGGCAATGTGTTCCGCAACCATATCTGCCCGGCAAGAGACGCGGCCCTGGCTGCAGAGAATTGACATCCGCAATGAGATAAAAATCTACAGCGTCAAGTACGCCGCCGGCGTACTTGACGCTGTATTTCGTTCTTGCACAGAAATATAAGGAAAAACGTCATTTATTCAATGCATATCTGTATTTCTCGAAGTAGTAGTGCTTTTTTCCTTTTGTTTTTTTTCCATATTCAATTGCTGCGGCAGGACAATTCTGGATGCAGGACATGCAGTGCGCGCAGGTTTTTCCCTTCCAGACAGGCTTTCCGTTATCCATCGAGATCACCTGCAGCGGGCAAAGCCGCTCACACTTGCCGCAGGAAATGCAGTTGTCTTTTACATGAAAATCCTTTACACCCTGTTCCAGATGATACCAGGCAGGATTGAATGGAAGCGTAACCAGAATCTCCCAAAGCCGAATGTGCCGTGATTTGAGATGATCACCGGCACGGATCACATCTGCTGTTTCCTGAATCTTCCTGCCAGCCTGCCGTATTCTTCTCTCAATCTCTGCCGTTTCCAACTCCGGATACATATTGCTTGCAATATAGTTTCGGGGCATTTTTATTTCCGCACTGCCTTTGTAATGCTTTTTTCTCATGAGACAGCGGACAATGAATTCGCTTATTCCTGCATATCCGCCGCTGGTGAAGACAGAATAGACATCGGGACTGCCGATCAGCTTTGTTTTACGCAGAAAGGCAATCAGGAAGAGTGGAGGTTCGCAGACGTAGACCGGGGAACAGAGGATAAAAGGCTTCTTTGAACGGATGGGAGAGTAGTCTTTCTGCCTGATCCGTTCGCGCAGATCGAGCACATTGTCACCCAATGCCTTAGCAAGCTCCGTGGCGATGTATTTTGTATTACCTGTAGCGCTGAAATATAGAATCATATCGACCTCCTGCAGATGCCATTCCCCCTTTTTACGGCGGCTCTTATTATAGCACTCAAAAAGCCTTTTTCCATCGGTCTGTTTCAGGTGGTGTAATCCAATAATTCCTGTAGCGGAATCAGGATGTGAGCGGTATACTTTTATAAATGACCGAGAAGATTCAATCAGTACGGTTCTTCTTCGTGATTGAGACAGCATTGGGAACCGTTGCGAGGAGGATCGACGATGTATATATTTCCGGATGAAATAAGAAAAGCATACGAGTCTCAGCCGATTGCAATGGTATGTGACCAGCTTATTGATGCGGGCCAGAAACCACGCGCAGTGGAATTGCCGGAAGAGAGAGAACAGCTCATACGGGAGTGGTTTGAGCCGGAGCAGCCCGGAAACACAGGCGCGATCGGGCGAACCTGCATCTGTGCAGGAGCTACCCTGCATCTGATCCGTCCGTTTGGCTTTCGGACAGATGAGAAATCACTCCGCCGTGCCGGACTCGATTACTGGCCCAGGCTGGGTGTGCGGGACTATCTGAATTATAATGATTTTCTTCAGCAGCATGCAGATGCCCGGATCTGGTACCTGACCACAAAAGGATGCAGGCGGATTGATGAAGCAACTTACAGGGATGGTGACTTCCTGATGTTTGGCAAGGAAAGTGCGGGGATCCCGGGGGAGATTCTGAGGTCTGCTCCGGACAGGTGTATCCGCATCCCGATGGTGGAAGGGGAGAGATCCCTGAACCTTTCAAACGCAGTTGCCATAGCTTTGTATGAGGCACTGCGGCAAGTTGGATATGCAGGGATGGAATAGCTGGAAAAGTCGGAACAATTCTGTGCATGATCTGCGGCGGCCCGATCATCGATTTCTTTACGATGGTACTTGCGCCCCTTGGCATCTCAGAATCGTCTATGGCAATGAGAATCCCGGTATTGATTCTTAGCTGTTTCATTCTTGCCTACGGAATGACAATTGTAATAAAGTCAGATGCGGGAACCGGGCCGACCCGTAAATGAGAGGATTGTAAACAGGATCCTGGGGATGGCAGCCGGGCAATCCGAATCTCCTGTTCCTTAATTGACAACACTTTATTATTCCGGGAGTGTGAGCTCTTTCCTTTTTCGATACTCTCTGGGAGAACACCCCATCTGCTCACGGAACATCTTTCCGAAATAGCTGTCGGAGGAGAAGCCGCATTGCTCCGCAATCTGCCCGATCGGATCCGAAGTCTGGACGATGAGTCTTGCTGCCTGCCGGATTCTGTACCGGTTCAGATACTCGATGGGCGGCATGCCGATGGAACGGGAAAAGCATCTGCCGCATTCTCTTTCACCGAGCCCTGCTGACTGGGCGATTTCCTGCAGGGTAATCTTTTCGCCATAATGCTCCTCCACAAAGCCGATCATCTCCTTGACCCTCACATGGTCAAGCATCTTCGTGTGACCGAAGCGGGTTCGCAGGTCCTGTGTCTCGTCCAGAAGCATAAGCCAGAGTTGTCCAAGCTTTGTGCGCACGTCAAGCTCATATCCCCGGGGCTCCTCCCGGAAGAGGTCCACAATGTCGATCAGAATGTTCAGCATGCGGATGCCGCCGGGGCTGTCTGCATTGAAAGAAAAGGACTGCAGGCCCTGACAGGAGAGAACCGGCATCAGATACTGTTCATGTAATAGCGTCCCGTATCCTCCGGACAGAAGCTCCGCATCAAAAAAGATGGTGTAGTATTCCGCTTCGGCTCCGGGGGCAGAGGGCTCCATCTGGTGAAGGGTATTTGAATTGATGAAGACAGCATCCCCTTTCTGCAGCAGGACATCCGTTTCCGGTGTGCGGAAACGGGTTGCCCCCTTCAGAAAATAGTTGATCTCAAAGGATGGATGCCAATGCCATCGGATCCATTTCCCCGGATTGCTGTTCAGCGTGTTGTATTTGCAGAAGCAGGGGAAGGATTCAAACGTGTCCGGGAGAATCTCCCTCAGCTTATCATCTACCCTGAATTCATGTGTTGTAATCATCATTCCCTCCGGATTGGCAGAGTTTAGGTCGCCATAGTTATATTATAGAGCTCAAAACACGTATTTCAATGGAAAAAGCGTTTGATGCAATAATCCGAATCATTATAGTTCTGGTCGTTTCACTGTCTTGTTTCCGATCATGAAATCCTTCATACTGTGGTTGTAAAGAACAAAGAACACAGACGTGTTAACAACATAGAGAGAGAGGATCGGAAGATGAAGGTATATAAGATCAGGAATACGGAAGCTTTCTTTGAAACCCTTTCAGAGTGCAAGGGCGAGGTCAAGGTGATCGGAAAGGATGGCATCGGCGTAACAATATCTCCGGGCAGTGAAGAAATCAAGGTTTTGAAAAATACCTACCTCGGCGCGATGATCGATGATGTCGAGCTGAAGATGAACAACAGCAGTGATGCTTTGAAGATGCTCAGCTTTATGGTGACGATGGACCATGTTGCCTGAGAAGCAGAGCAATCAGGTTTCGCGATAAGGATACAGATTCATCGATAAGAATCATAGATAAAGCTTTTTTCGGGAGTGTGTGAACCACGCTCCTGTTTTTTATGGGTCAGTTTTTTTACTGCATCAAAAATCGTGTGTGTGAAAACAGAACAAAGTGCTTTTCTGTGGTATAATTTTCCTGTCAAATCGTTATAAAAAGAGGTTCCTGCAATGAAGAATAACACAGCGAGAATTACAATACTTTGCAGCCTGATTATCGCAGTTATCATGGTACTGGGAACAATCTGGTCGGGCCAAAGCGCGAAAAAGGATACCGAGCAGGCGGCCCGTACCGTCAGCATTCTGTACCTGGACGAGCTGGCTGGCCGCCGGGAGCAGGTCGTGGAGAACAATCTGCAGGGCAACATCCAGACGATTCAGATCGCAATCGGTCTGCTGAGTGAAGAGGATCTGAGCGACAAAGCACACCTGGAGGCATACCAGTCCCGCATGAAACAGCTTTATAAGCTGGACAAGTTTGCATTTGTCGATGCCGATGGCCTGATCTATACTTCCCTGGGGACGCAGGACAACATAGAGGAATACGGCTTTGACTACAGAACCATCTCAAAGCCGGAAATATCGATTCGAAATCTCGACAGCCCTGAAAAAAAGGTGGTCATTGCGGTTCCGGTCAGTATCCCGTTTGACGGGAAAACGTTCAAGGTCTGCTTCGAGGAAATTGATATGGGCGTTATGCTGTCCGGTGTGTCGATGGATGCGGGGAGCGGAGGAGCCACATTCTGCAACATTTATACAACTGACGGCATCGCCCTTACCAACATGGTTCTGGGAGGCCTTTCGTCGGAGGACAATCTGCTGACGGCCATGCAGAGCGCAGAATACGAAGACGGATACTCCTATGACAGATTTGTCAAGGAGTTTCAGTCCGGGCAGAGTGGTGAGGTTTCTTTTGTGTACAACGGTATTAACGAAACGCTGAGTTATGTTCCGGTGAATGGCACGGACTGGCTGCTGACGTATCTGATTCGGGAAAGTGTCATCAGCGATGAGATTGGATATATCTCAGACGGTACTGTCAGAAGAAGCATCATCCAGTCTGTGATTACCGTAATCGCAATGCTTGGCATGTTTGTCTTCGTCTTCATACAGACACGGCACAACGCGCAGCTTCTTCTGGACCGGGAAACCGCGGAAGCCGAGATCAGAGGCAAACAGGAGGAGCTGGAACAGCGCATTAAGCTGCAGGAACAGCTTGAGGAGCAGAGCAAGCTGCTCGAAGCGACGCTGTCAGAGGCGGAGCAGGCAAACAAGGCGAAGACCGCGTTTCTCTCCAACATGAGTCACGAGATCCGCACGCCATTGAACGCGATCATCGGTCTCGACAACATTGCGCTCAACGATCCGGAGACGCCGGAAAAGACGAAGGAGTATCTGCGGAAAATTGGCTCATCCGCCGACCATCTCCTGTATCTGATCAACGATATTCTGGATATGTCCCGCATCGAGTCGGGGCGTATGATCCTGAACAATGAAGAATTCTCCTTCCCGGATCTGCTGCAGGCGATTAACACCATGTTCAGCGGACAGGCTGTTGACAAGGGTCTGGATTACCATTGCCACATCAACGGTGAGGTGGATGATTACTACATCGGCGACAGTATGAAGCTGCGCCAGGTGCTGATCAACATACTGGGCAACGCCGTAAAGTTCACCCCCGCAGGGGGCAGCGTTTCGCTCCAGGTGGAACGGAAGGCACAGTATAACGGGAAGTCCACGCTCTGCTTTGTGATCACAGATACGGGCATCGGGATCAGCGAGGAGTATCTGCCGCATATTTTTGACGCTTTCAGCCAGGAGGATTCCTCTACGACCAACAAGTACGGAAGCTCCGGCCTCGGTCTGGCCATCACAAAGAGGATCGTCGAGATGATGAACGACGATATCCAGGTAGAGAGCGAGAAAGGGAAGGGATCCGTCTTTACTGTAACGGTAACGCTGACGGATTCCACCCGGACAGGAACAAACGACATAGATGACATCCATCCGGCCGATATGTCCGTATTGATTGTGGATGATGACCCCATCGCCTGTCAGCATGCAGAGCTGGTTCTGGAAAAGGCCGGCATAGCGTCCGAAACCGCAGCCTCCGGGGCTGAGGCTGTCGAGATGGTTCAGCTTCGGCAGGCCAGAATGGAGCCGTACAACCTGATCCTCGTCGACTGGAAAATGCCGGAGATGGACGGAGTGGAGACCACGCGCAGAATACGGACGATCGTTGGCAACGAATCCGCTATCATCATTCTGACGGCTTACCGCTGGGACGATATTCTGGAGGAGGCAGTTCAGGCAGGAGTCGACAGCTTTATTCCCAAGCCGCTGTTTGCCGCCGCTGTGATGGAGGAGTTCAAGTCAGCCCTCAGGCGAAAGGGCAGCCTGGCCGCGCAGAGCGCACATAAGGCGGAGCTGACGGGGCGCCGCATCCTGCTTGCGGAGGATATGGAGATCAATGCGGAGATCATATCCATGCTCTTGGAGAGCCGCGATATGGAGGTCGATCTGGCTCAGAACGGCAAAATCGCGGTGGATAAATTCGGCGCTCATGAACCGGGATATTACGATGCGGTTCTGATGGATATGCGTATGCCGGAAATGGACGGCCTGGAGGCTACGCGGCGGATCCGGGCCATGGACAGAGAGGACGCCCGGTGCATTCCCATTATCGCGCTGACAGCCAACGCATTCGATGAGGATGTGCAGCGTTCCCTGCAGGCGGGACTCAACGCACATTTGTCCAAGCCCGTACAGCCGGAGGTCTTGTTTGAGACCCTGGAGAGCCTGATTCAAAACTGAGCCTCCGGCAGTACAGACCGGGCGGGAGGCAGCACCCTGATCTGAGGAAGATGGTAGAGGTAGCGTCATGAAAGTGAAAGCAATATTCCTGGCATTGCTCCTGTGCGTGTCCCATTGTATGTACGGGTATGCGGCTGAGGAAACGGAGCATGATTCAGCGGTTCACTTTGAGCGGGAGCTGGATTCCTACAAACCGCTGAAGAATCACTATAATTTCTACTTTACATATAAGATTGTTCATCCCTGGTGGGATGCTGTTGCGCTGGGAATCGAAGAAGCACAGAGACAGTTTCTGGAGCATGGTGTCATTATCACCTATGAATATATGGCACCACCAAAGACATCTGCCATAGACCAGGCGGAACGCCTCCGGAAGGCAGCGGAAGGAGCGTATGACGTGATTGGGGTGGATGTCGCTGATGAGGCTGTCATTTCCCCTGTTCTGGATGAGCTGATGGAGAAAGGGAATAAGGTGATGACCTTCTCGAGCTCGGATGCCGCGTCTGACTGTAAAAGGATTGCCTATGTAGGAAATACGCACAATGTTGAGGACGGTGCGCAGCTGACGGAGGCATTGTGCAGGAAGCTGAACTACAAAGGAAATGTGGCAATTCTTGTAGGTGCCGAAGGTGCCCCGTGTCACGAGGAGCGTGCCCAGGGAGCCAGGAAAACAATCGGGAAATACAGCGATATGAAAGTCGTGGATGTTGCGTATGATCAGGACTCGATTGAAAATGCATATGAGCTTACGAAGGAGTTTCTTGCCAGATACAAGGATCTTGACGGAATTGTATGCTGCAATATGAGCAATCCGGTTGGTGCCGCAAGGGCTGTCAAGGAAGCGGGAAGAGATGTGGTGATTGTCGGGATGGATCATGACAGAGAAGCCCTGGAAGATTTGCGGGACGGCATCATTTATTGTCTGGGGGTACAGGATTGCTTCTCCATTGGATTTGACACGATACAGGTCGCCGTGAAGATCGCGGACGGACAGCTCCCCGGGGAGCTGTTTCCCGAAAAGACGCAGGAGGAAACGACCCTGATCTATCAGGAAGATGCGGAGGATATGCTGAGAATCCTGTATGGGGTGGTACAGTGACATGAAACGTTCTATTCAACTTACAGCTGTCATAGGCGCGGTGATCATTTCGATTCTTGTAACCGTGATGTCTATGCGTATGATTCGCGGGGCAGCTTCGTCCACCGACAAGGCAGTGGCGAAGGTCAGTGAATTCTATCTGAAGGAGCTGGCAGATCGGAGAACACAGGTTATAGCAAGCCTGATTGACTCAAAAACAGATCAGATGCAGAGAGCGATGCAGGTGATTTCCAAGCAGGATCTGGAGTCAGTAGATTCGCTGCGTGCATTTATCGGAAGAACCGAGCTGCTTTATGAGCTGGATCTGTTTGCGCTCGTGGATCAGGATGATATCGTCTACAGCAGATACTCCACGTATATGGGTGGAAGCCGCTATGATTTCCTTGCGGACGATATGGCGGATAACCGTACGGCGATCAGCACGGTCTATCTGTACGGAGGATCCAAGCATATCTGTATCGCGATCCCATTGTCCGGGATATCCTTTCAGGGAAAGAAATTGCAGGTCTGCTTTGTAGAAATTGATTTCAAAAAACTGGCGGATGATCTCGCATTTGGCGTGGAGAATGCGGAGACCTGGTTTGGCCTGTATCAGGGAAACGGGGAGAACCTGATCAGTATGGATTTCGGTCCTTTCGATGCAGACCAGAATCTGCTGACAGCGACGAAGGACATGCTGAGTGAAGATGAATGGAATGCGCTGAATGATCATTTTCAGAATGGTATTCAGGGAGAAACGGTACTCGGACATCAGTCAGCCCGTGATACGCTGTATTATGTGCCGGTTCGTGATACCGGCTGGATGATGACGGTTTTGATTTCCGGGAATCTGATCCAGGATCAGATCAGAGGGATTAGTGATGAATTGCTGAGGCAGAGCACACAGTATTTTGTGTTGATCGGTTTGGCGTTGGTGGTCTATTTTCTGCTGCTGTTTCTGGAGCTTCACAGACAATCTTCCAGGCTTTTGATGCAGGAGAAGAAGACCAGCAGAGAGTACAGTGAGCGGGCATTGAAAAGTGAGAGCGAGCTTGGCCGGTATAAGGGAATTGCGTATAAGGATCCTTTGACGGGGGTTCAGAGCAAGCATGCGTATATGGAGAAGGCCAAGATCCTGGATCAGGCGATCGCGGATGGAGATCTGAGCGCGCTGGCGATTCTGGTTGGAGACTTGAACGGGCTGAAGCATATCAATGATACCATCGGACATGCGGCAGGAGATCAGTACCTGAAAGACGGAGCGATGATGCTGTGCAGACTGTTTCAGCACAGCCCGGTCTACCGGACCGGCGGGGATGAATTCATTGTGATTCTGCAGAACGCGGACTATGAGAACCGATTCCCGCTTCTGGAACAGCTGAATCAGATGGTAGAGGAGAACATCAGCACGGAAGGTGTCGTGATTTCTGCCGGTATGGCGGAGCTTACACCGGAAGATGATTACGTGGAGGATGTGTTCAAAAGAGCGGATCATCTCATGTATGTAAGAAAGCAGCAGCTCAAGGAGATGGGGGCACGCATGAGAACATGATCCGGACATTTTCACATAGAATGAGTTTTTCTGTTTCCGTATGCCATGGTGTGGTGAATATGTGTATCAGAGTACCTGTTTTGCTGCTCTTCATGGTGAGCCTGCTGTCATTCTGTATCCCGGACGAAGCGAAAGCTGCCGTCTCCCAGCCGGAATACACGGAATTCTCCGACCTGAAGGGAAAGACAGTCTCCATGATCACAGGTGCGCCTTTTGAGGAGCTGTCTTATGACAGGGATGAGGATGCTCAGCTGCCGAACATGATTCGTGTGGTCGTGCGGGAAAAACTGTAACACCGGCTTATGAGGGCAGCGGCTCCTGTGGATGTTTTTTTGAAAGGAAAGCGTGTTCAGATACATGAAGGCAAGACGGAAAAGAAACTTTAATCCGGAGGAATATACGGCTGCCCAGCGAAGCGTATTCTCAAAACGGACAAATCTGATCTTCAGCATGCTATTCGCTCTGCTGGCTCTTGCGGTGTTTTTACCAGTTCTTCTGGTGATCATTGTCTCTTTCACTTCAGAGAGCAGTGTGACACAGAACGGTTACAGCTTTTTCCCGCAGTCTTTTTCTCTGGAGGCATGGAAGTATCTTTTGCACTCGGGCACCTACCTTGTGCGCGCCATCCTGAACTCGTTCCTGATTACGGCTGCAGGTACGGTTCTGAGCCTGATGCTCATGTGTCCGATCGCCTACGCGCTCTCCAGAAAGAGCTTTCGGTACAGGAGAGGAATCCTGATCTTTCTGATGATTCCCATGATTTTTTCCGGCGGTCTGGTTTCCACCTATATGGTTTACACACAGATCCTTCATCTGCGGAACACCTACCTTGCGCTGATCCTGCCGCTGCTGTGCTCTACATGGTATATCATGATTTTGCGTAATTATTACCAGACAGCGGTTCCGGATTCCCTGATTGAAGCCGCTATGGTGGATGGGGGAAGACAGCTTCAGATTTTTCTGCGTATTGTGGTTCCGATTACGACTCCGGTGACGATGACCGTTGCGCTCTTTCAGATCTTTGCCTACTGGAACAGCTGGTATCCTGCACTTCTGTATCTGGACAGCAATCACACGGAGCTGTACCCGCTGCAATATGTGCTGGTGAACATGCAGAGGAGCATCGACATGCTGGCCAATGACGCACAGTACATTTCCGGTGCTCAGGCCTATATCCCTCCTGCCGTGACGGTCCGGATGGTTCTGGTTGTTGTTGTGATTCTGCCGATCATCCTGATCTTCCCGCTTTTTCAGAGATATGTGAAAAATGGAATGACGGTCGGTGCCGTGAAGGGGTGACAAAGAGGGAACGGGCATGGAAAAGAAGAAAATGAATAACCGCCGGATCAAGACGGTGCGCAGCAGGGAAATATCGTGGAAATACATGAGATCTCTGGTTGTCTTCCTGTTTCTGCTTGCCATCGCGGCCGCCGCTTCGTGCGGATGCGGAAGACATAAGGACGATACAACGCTCCGGTGGGTTACCTACTCTGCTTCCGGCGCGGCGATGGACGCGAAAGAAGTGATCGAGGCGGCCAATCAGATCTCCCGCGAGAAGATCGGCGTGGAGGTGGAACTGGAATTCCAGCCTTCCGACAAGATGAATCTGATGATGGCTTCCGGCGAGTATTATGACATGGTATTTACCAGTTCATGGCTCAATGTATTCGACAAAAGAGCGCAGGCGGGGATGTATTATGACATCACGGATCTGGTGCGGGAAGAGACGCCGGCCCTTTATGAGTCGGTCGGGAAATACTGGGACTGCGCGAAGATTGATGGGAGAATCATGGGAGTTCCCATTCTGAAGGACATGGGAGCGTCACAGATGTTCCGTTTCAATGCGGATTATTTTGAAGGGAAGAAGGGAATGGAGATTCCGGAACGGATGGATGGGCTTCAGTCCCTTGAGCCGTTTCTGAAGGCATATAAGGAAGACTACCCTGATCAGTATCCGCTTGCAATGGATAAGGGTGGTATTCCCGGTTATTTGAATTTTGTTGAGCGGATTGCCGGCGGAATCATTGTGATCCCTTATGAACAGGAAACAGAGCTCCCCCAGGCAATGGCCATCTGGGACTGTGAAGCGCTGATGGAACGTTACCGCTTGCTGCACCGGTGGTATCAGGCCGGCTATATTCATCCGGATGCTGCCACCATTGATTCGACGGATGCGGACAAGTCGATTCCGGTTCGCTTTGGCGTGGCATGGAAGGGATATATGGGCTATTCCAATCCTGCACAGTGGGGGTACAACGTGAAGGTATCCACCTATGAAGGTCCTTTCCTCTCAAGGCAGAGTGAACAGGGTGCCATGTTCGGCATCTGTGCGGCCTGCAGCCGGGAACGCGCGGCCCAGTGCCTGAAGTATATCGAGCTTCTGAGTACGGATCGGAAATTCCGCGATATCCTGGCGTATGGAATCGAAGGAAAGCATTATCGTTATCTGGAGAACGGGACCGTCCTGCAGACACAGACGGGACTGAACCGCTATCCTGCCAACCTGTATACGACCGGATCTGTTGTAAATGCGTCCGTTGCTTCCATCAGCGAGGAGATCGTCTCAGATCCGGATCAGTGGAAGAAGGTCTTTGCGGAATACGACACAGACGGCATCTACAGCAAGACGCGAGGCTTTTATTATGATACGACCCGCAAGGAAGACATCATTGCGGCACTGCAGGCGATCTACAGTGATTACGCCACGGAGCTTCGCACGGGAACCAGTGATCCGGATGTTGTCATCCCGAAGATGCGCAAACGGATGGAAGCGGCCGGTTTTGACGAGCTGCTGGAGGATGTGCAAAACCAGCTGAAAGAATGGATGGAGAGAGGCGAGGATGAACAGGCGCAGACAGAATCAGAAGAACCGTAACCCCCGCAGCCGAAGAAGAGGGGCAAGGAAGCAGGACCGGGAGCTCATGCTGATGTCTTTCCCTGCGCTCTTATGGTATGGCATTTTCTGCTATCTTCCGCTGTTTGGGATCTTCTTCGCGTTTAAGACGTTTACCCCAAGACCGGGAGAGTCTTTGATTCGAAACCTTTTTGTCAACAGCCCATGGGCTGGCTTCAGGAACTTTACGTTTCTGTTCAAGTCTTCCGAACTGCAGGGAATTCTGTTTAACACGCTCTTTTATAATCTGATCTTTCTGGTACTGGGAATTGTGATTCCTGTTATGCTTGCGGTGGTTCTGGCGGAGCTGCACAGCAGATTCTTTTCCGGTCTGGTACAGATGGTGATGATCCTTCCGTACTTTTTGTCCTGGGTCATTGTGGGATACTGCCTGTACGGCTTTCTCGCGACAAATGAAGGACAGGTGAACCACCTGCTCAGCCTGTTTGGCGCTGCCGGGATACAGTGGTATCAGTCACCACAGTACTGGCGCGTGATTCTGATTCTCGTTGAGCTCTGGAAGTCCTCCGGCTATGCCATGATCATCTATCTCTGCGCGATCACGGCGATCGACCGCACGCTGTATGAGGGGGCAAAGCTGGATGGCGCTTCCTTCTGGCAGCGGGTCCGTTTTATTACGCTTCCCATGCTGCGGCCGACCATAGCAACCATCTTTATTCTGCGGACAGGAAGCCTCCTTGCCTCCGATTTCGGCCTGTTCTATCAGGTCCCGATGGACTCCAACTCGCTGCAGCCGGTGACGCAGACGCTGGATGTCTATGTGTACAAGGCTTTGATGACACAGGCCAATTTCGGCTTCTCGGCTGCAGCCTCCTTCCTGCAGAATGTGGTCGGGTGTATCCTTCTGATCCTGACGAACATGGTGGTGCGCAGAATTGATGAGGACAGCAGCCTGATCTAAATCGAAGACAATGCCGCAGGGTTTTAATAGCGGAAACCCGCGCCGACCGTTTCCGAGTCGCATTCATCGATGAAGGTCCGGACAGCCTGGTCCCAGACCGCCCACTCATGATGCAGACCCTCATACTCTGTGAGCAGAACGTCATCTCTTCCACGTTTTTTCAGCTCCGCTTTCATCTCGCAGTACACCGGCCAGAAGAAGTCCTCCTTGCCGATAAAGAAGTGAATCGGAGGAAGCGGGGCAGGGTTTTCAAAGAATCTGTCCCAGGTATTGTAAGGAGAATTCATAAATGCCTCCATACCGCCCTGATTCGCGACCTGGCGCAGGAATCTTGCTTCATACTGCGGATATCCCTCGCCGAACACCTTGCCGTCCGGATGATTGTGATAGTTGATCAGGGGATAGGAGAACGCGCCGATCCGCGCGAACAATTCCGGATAAGAAAAGCCGAGCTGCGTCGCGCCCTGTCCTCCCATGGACAGACCTGCGATAAAGTTGTCTTCTTTGTTGTCGGATGCCGGCAGCCAGTTGTGAATCAGCGGCATCAGCTCCTTCGTGAAGAAATTCGGATAATCATAGCCCAATGCGAAGCCGGGCCATGAAACATAATCAGAATTCAATGCATCCGGCATGACGACAATCATGTTTCTGCGGCTCGCGTAGAGCTCGACATTTGTCCGGCGGATCCACTCATTCCCGATCCCATAGGTGCCGTGCAGGAGCCACAGGACCTTATACTTTTCGTGATTCGCATAAAACTCAGATGCCGTCTGTCCGTCCGGCTTGTCCGGCAAAACCACTGTGACATACTGCGCCTGGTTCAGGTACTCACTTTCAAAATTCAATGTCATAAGTGCCATGGTGCATGATTCCTCCGTTCTGTTATTTCCCGGCTGCCTGTCCGCTGTCTTGGCACAGGCTTTTTCTATCCATCTGAAACAGTATAGCATGACCAAAGACAATCCGAAAAAGATATCGTCTCCGCCATGTCTGATGCAGAAAAGAGATCTGGCCAGACAACGTCTTCTTTCAAAGAATCCGTGATATACTATCAGAAATGACGGTGCCGGCCAGGCTAGAGGAGTGCGTGCGCCGCCAGATAAATGCGGCGGGGGACACCCCACTGAGGTTGTATGGAACAGCCTGAGACAAGGCAGAGAGGTACATATCATGAAGAAGAGAATGCTCGGATATTTGTCAGTGGCGGCGTTGTCATGCATGCTGGTGATGCCTGTACAGAGTGCGGAGACAGAGAGCGGAAAGACACCGGCTCTGCAGACGATTGCGGAAAGAGGGGTCCTGAAGGTCGGAACAGCAGGGGACTATCAGCCGATGTCTTATCTGGATCCGGAGACGGGCTCCTATGTCGGCTTTGACGCGGAGCTTGCTGAGGATCTGGCTTCTTCCATCGGCGTGGAGGTGGAATATGTGGAAACCTCCTGGCCAACTCTGATGGAGGATACCCTGGCCGGGAAATTCGATCTGGCGATCTGCGGGATCACGATCACCGACGCCAGAAAAGAGCAGGCCCTGATGTCTGAGGGATATCTGGGAAACGGGAAGACGGTTCTGTGCCGGGAGGAAGACGCAGATAAGTATACCAGTCTTGCGGCAATCAATCGTCCGGAGGTACGTGTGATGGAGAATCCGGGCGGCCTGAATGAGAAATTTGCGCGTGAAAACCTGCCGGATGCCGATCTCATCATCCATGATGTCAACCAGGAGATTCCTGGACTTGTCGCCTCCAAAGAGGCGGATGTCATGATCACGGAGATCATGGAGGCAGGCTATTATGTGGGACAGGACGAAAGGCTGGCAGCGCCTTTGATCCATGAGCCGTTCACGCATGGCCAGCTCGGCGTGCTGATGCCGAAAGGATCAGAGGATCTGCTGGATTATGTAAATGAGTTCCTCGAAGAGGAGAAGAAAGACGGCAGAATCGATGCACTTGCGCAGGAATACATCTACCGGTATGTTGACGGGCAGGCGGACGAGACAGAAGCGGCTGAGACAGAGCCTGATGAGACAGAAGCGTTTGAGGCGGAAACGGATCGCGCGGCATAAGAGGTACGGCCTATGAGCATCGGAATTATACTGCATGAACCCGAGCAGCCCGGAAATGCGGGAGCAATCGGGAGAACCTGCCTGTGTCTGAATGCGACCCTGCATCTGATTCATCCGCTGGGATTCAAGACCTGCGACCGCTTTCTGAAGCGGGCCGGCCTGGACTACTGGCCGCGGCTGAATCCGAGGGAATACAGCAATTTTGAGGCGTTCCTGTCAGAACATCCCGGAGCACGGATCTGGTATCTGACCACAAAGGCGAGCCGGGCGGTCAGCGAAGCCTCCATCCGGGACGGAGATTTTTTGATGTTCGGGAGGGAAAGTGCCGGGATTCCGAAGGGGATTCTGGATGCGGCACCGGATTACTGCGTACGCATTCCCATGGTGGAGCATGAGCGGTCCCTAAACCTCGCATCCTCCTGTGCAATCGCGCTGTATGAGGCACAGAGGCAGCTCGGGTATGCGGGTCTGAGATGAGAAGACAATACCAGCTGAACCTGCAGCGGGAACACGGATTGCGTCCCAAACGTTGCAGACAAAACAGATGAGAAACGGCTGGAGGAAATGAACATGACAGAAACAGGGAAAAAGCTTACAGGGATACTACTTGCAGCAGTTCTGTCGGTTTCGGGTACGCTTGGTACCTGGGCACAGACCGCGCAGATAGGGGAGACGGAAAAGGGAATGGATGAGGGAAGCATTTCCGTTTCCCAGGGACTGATCGACGAATTGCTGGGTGCAGGACCCTATGCGTCCGGCGAAGTGATCCTTACCGTGAACGAAGCATTTACAGACGATTGGTCCGGCGATTTCGTGTATCTGGCGGAGGTGGACCGCAGACATATTCTGCAGGCTGTTTCCGAGGATTCTGCCGGCAGGCAGGAAGACACCGGGCTGGAGTATGAGGCGTTTGTCCGTGACAGACTGGAGGAGGAAAAGAACCGCAGCCAGGACTCCTTTCAGATCCTGCTGATTCAGGATCCGGAAAAAACAACCGGGGATCTTCTTGGCATGTTCTATGCGGATCCGCAGGTTATCATGGCGGAGCCGAATTACTATGCCAATACGGTTGTGGAAGATCAGGACGGGAAGCAGGCTGCGAAGACAGAGAGTGAAGCACAGGCTGCGGCCTCCGGAAGCGCATTTGACCTGTCCTTTCTCCAGTGGTATGCACAAAGCAGTGAGCCTTCTGTTTATGCAACTCCGTCAGCGCCGCTCCACGCGGGATACAGCCTGAATGTGCCGGACTGGAACACAGATCAGGAGAATGCATCCGGCACGATCTGCGTCATGGATTCGGGAATCGATACCACACATCCGGATCTGGAGAGCGTGCTCTATACCTTTACAAAGGAGCAGCAGGAGAAATATGACTGCGGCCCGCATGGAGTCAATGTCAATACCAGAAGTCTCTCGGATGAGACGCCGGCTGAAAGCGAGGAAACATATCGGAAGGATATATCGGATCACCTGATGCACGGGACGCACATAGCGGGAATGATCGGCGCTGCCTGGGACCGGAAGGGAGTGTCCGGAATCGCGAACGGCATCCGGCTGCTTGCGGTGCGCCTGAATGAAAATGATGGAAGGGGGCAGGGAGCCTCTGATGTGCTGAAGGGCTTTGAGTGGCTGTGCCGTGTGGCTGAGGAAGTCAATCTGAAAGCAGTCAACGTTTCCCTGGGATCCATGCAGCCTCAGCTGATCCATACGGTGATGGCGAATAAGCTTGGCGAGCTGGGCGTCAACACAGTTTACGCATCGGGCAATGGCGCAATGAATCTTGACGAGACGATCGATATGGGCGGACAGAACAACAGTCCCTACGTCATTGTTGTGAATGCCGCGGATATGGATGGAAAGAAGACACAGTTCTCCTGTTACGGATTGATGTCGACAGATGTATTTGCGCCGGGGGCGCAGATCCTGTCTACGGTTCCCGGAATAGTGGAGAGCAGAAACGCGGAAGGAAACCTGCTCCGGATTGAGAACCGGAGAAGGCTTTTCCCGGAAGCAATGGAGATCATGAACCCTTCCGGGACGGCCATAGAGCGGTTTGATCAGGAACAGACGCAGGTTCGTTTCTTTGATCAGTGTCCTGTCGGCCAGGACGGTCAGCCCAATCCTGACGCAGAGGAGATCGGGGCGGTTTCTTCTCAGGCAGGATACGACGATGATTCTTGCTGGGCGGTTCCGGCTTCCATGCTGAGGGAACACCAGCCTGAGGAGGAGACCATCTGGATGCCGGACATGAATTCGGCAAAAAACACGCTGTGGATTGCGATTCCTGTCGAACAGGGGAAGACAGTCAGCCAGGCTGCCGTGAAAGCCTGCCTGAGTGATGACAGCCACATTATGGCCGGTCTGACCGGGGTGCTGTGTGAGAGAAAGGATGCGGATGGGACTCTTCATCCGGCGCCGGTTGACCTGCGCTACGACAATGTATTGTCCTCCGGAGAAATCGCAGATCAGGGACTGGCACCAGGGATCGGCATAACAATGGCGGTGGGTATGTCCTCGGCACAATGGTCGGAGCTGAATGTGGATCTTGATCAGTTTGTCAAAGAGATAGCTTACTATCACTCCATTGCGGCAGAAGAGGCGGCGGATTCTGAGGTGGACGATCTGGAGCACCCTGCAGATCCCGGTGAGATTGACGGAATCTATGAGTGGGAAGACGGCGGGCAGAAGTATCTTCTGCTGGAGTTTGGAATCGCCTATTCTGATGCGCCGGGAGCAAAGAGCAGTTACGGCTCGATGGAGCTGTACTTTGATAACATTGCAACTGCCCCGGATGAAACATATACCGGCGCCTATGAGTCGATCTGCGGCACCTCGATGGCAGCTCCCTGCGTGACTGCGAGCCTGGGCATCATTGCCAAGGGGGAGCCGGAAACAGCGGATATGACGGTGGAGGAGCGGAAACAGGCGGCGCTCGAGCGTAAGGCGAAGCTTCTCGCGGCGGTCGACTATGACGAGGATCTGTCTAAGCTGTGCAGCACCGGAGGAAGGGTGAATCTGCACGGACAGACAGAGTTCACGAAAAAAGCACCGATTATCATCGATGCGGCTGCGGACCGCAGTGCGCTGGAGGTCAATGGCTATTTCTTCGGAGATTCCGGCAGGCTGTATATTGACGGGGAAGAAGTTCCGGCTGCGGAGTGGTCCGATCAGAGAATTGCGGCTGATACAGGCCTGCTTCCGAATGGCGTCCATGAGCTGAAAATTGTCAATGCGGATGAGGCAGTTTCCAAGAGTCTGTTTTCCGCCTCCATGATTGATGAGGGGAGAAGGCTCTATGAACAAAGCTGGCCTCTTCCGCTTGAAGATGATCTGTTTGTTCAGGACCAGGCTGACGGAATCTATGGAATGGCTGTGCAGGATGACGGTCTCTATGCGATGGCGGCATATGGTCTGGACCAGGCACAGGCGCTGTGGCGTCTTGACCTGAATAAGCGCACGTGGAGCCGGTGCGCGGATCTTCCCGATACTGTTCAGGGAAGGTCGATGGAGAACTGCGGGCTTGTGCCGTGGCAGGGAAAGCTGTACTGTTATACCTGCAGAAACGGTCTGAACAATGAGAAGCCGACCCTCTGGGCGTACGATCCGGAAACGGATACGTGGGAGGAGTTCCTCTCCGGACAGATCATCAAGAATGGACAACTGTTTGCGCTGGAGGAAGGACTCTTCCTGGTGACGGATGCTTCCTTGCCTGACCAGGAGAAGGACTCTGCTGCACAGAGCGGGACGGAAGCAGATGATTCTGAACAGAGTGAGACGGAAGCAGATGGTTCTGTACAGAGTGAGACGGAAGCGTTTTTCAGCCCTGTCACGAGTTTCTACCGGATTGACCTGGAGAAAGAAACACTCGTCCAGGTTTCCGGAAGCCTGCCTATGCCGGAGAACATCTATTCCTGCCTTGTGGCATCAAGTCCGCATGCGATGTACCTGCTTGGTATTGTAGATACGGACGAGGGAGAAGAGGAGAGACGGCTGTTCCGGATGGTGTGGAATGCTCAGAAGGATGCCTTTGTAACGGAGGACCTGTCAGAGGCACTTTCCGCGGTCGGAAAGGTTGACCTGCACAATGCCGCAATGAAGGGATACGGCGCAGGGGCTGCCCTTGTGTTTACCACTGATGCAGGACAGGATACGTTCCTTCTGGAGGATGGCATGTCACAATTCCGGATGCTGGATCAGGTATCCTGCTATTCCAGGGCATTTAAACCGACGCTGGCGTATGGCGGCGGATGGCTGTATGCGCTTGCACTGAACGCGACAGAACCGGAGGTCGCTTACCTGCGGTCAACGAAGATCGATTGATATCAGTCGAATGGACTGCCTGTGCTTACTGATAAGACTGCATGAAGAAAAGGAGCTGCCCGATGAAAAACCTGAAGAGACTTTCCGTGATCTTGTCTGCTGTGATGCTCATGACCAGTATGCCGGCCTGTGCAATGGCCGAAGCGGTTCCGGAGGAGACGGAAGACTGGTACACACAGATGCTGGAGGACTGGCTCACAGAGGATACGGAATCGGAGGAAACAGAGGATTCGATGGCCTGGTACAGAGAATACTCGGACATGGTGCTGGACGATCCGGAAATCGTCCAAGAAGCGGATGCTGCGTCACAGGAACCGTCTGTCTCCAAAAGGACGTATCTTTGCTATCTGTTAAATTACGATAACACGATGGATCTTCCTCTCTACTTCATCGATGACGCGATGGATCTGCCCTACATTGAGATGAGCGATCTGTGTGAGCTTTTGAACCGTGTTTATCATGATCTGGCAAATGACGCGGGCTACAGTCTTTCCATAGAAAAGGATGGTCCGCTGGCTGCGTTGACCCGGGAGAACAATTACAGCCTTCTGATCGATTTTGAGAAGGGCACGATGCTCTTTGATGATTATGATGCGTTTGTGCACAGGTCGACGGATACCTATCTTCTGGAGAGTGTGACGACCTTCGCGATGGATGAGGAAGGAAATGAGCTCCTTCTGAAACGAAATGAGAAAGGGTCCTATGACCGGTACGGAAAGGAAGTGGAGATCAATCTCTTTGATTATTCGATTCCGCTGTACCGGGTTGAGGAACAGGAGCTGTATCTGTTCCCGCTGCAGACGATGAGTGATTTTCTTCTGTCCGCGGTCGGCTCACTCGGAGCCGCATTTAACGAAAAAGTGGCATTTGTGGCAACGAGCAATGCGATCAAAACTCCGATGGGACTGACCCGGCTTGGGATGATGTTCGCGTCAGGCCCCACCAAACCCGTCAGCGAAGCGCTTGCCGGCTTTGGCTATCACGAGCTTTGCCTCGTGATGGATCAGCTGTACGGCTTGAAAGATCTGCACGGAATCAAAAGCTTTGATGACCTGTTCACAGAGATTGGGTATAAGGAAAAGCTGCTGAGTACAAATGCCGAAGAGAAGGATGGTGCATTGAGCGACTTTATCCGGTTCTATCTGGACGACCAGCATTCCGGCACAAACCTCCAGTCTTTCCGGAGCGTCGAGCCGGAGTCGCAGGAAGGATACGGGCTGTCTGCGAAAAAAACCATGGCAGAAATCGACAAATACAGCAAAGCAAGAAGCAATGCCGCAAAGCCCGTTCCGGCTTATGAAGAGGTTGGAGATACGGCTTATGTTACATTTGACTACTTCAATCTATTCCACCCGGTAGGAAGGTATTATAACAGAGAATACAGCACGGAATATGATCCGGCGGATCCGGATATTGATACGGTCGGTCTGATCATCTACGCGCACGAGCAGATTACCAGAAAGGACAGTCCGATCAGAAATGTGGTCATGGATCTGAGCATGAACGGCGGAGGCGCAATAGACGCAGCGGTGATTGCCGCGGCATGGTTCCTCGGGGAAGCGGAGATCAGCTCGCAGAGCACGCTGACAGGCGCCCGTTCGACATGCCACTATCAGGCGGATGTCAATCTGGATGGAAAGTATGATGAGAAGGATACGGTTGCAGATAAGAATCTGTACTGCCTGATCTCTCCGAACAGTTTCTCCTGCGGCAATCTGATTCCCGCGATCTTCAAGTATTCGCACAATGTAACGCTGGTCGGTCAGACGTCAGGCGGCGGAAGCTGTGCGGTACTCGGACTGACCACTGCTTGGGGATCCTTCTTCCAGATCTCCTCTCCGAACAATCTGTCCTATGTAAAGAACGGATCCTATTATGAGATCGACAACGGTATTGAGCCGGATTATTACATTAACAAGCCTGCGAATTATTATGACAGGGAAGCGCTAAGAAATTATCTCAACGGACTGTTCTGATCGAAAGGAACTGCCTGGGACGCTGGTGTCTTTGCAGCTTTTGGCGATGACAAAAGAGGGCGCAGAACAGAAAGAATAACAGGTACAGTCGTTGACTGGATTTTACTGGAAATGATATACTTTTTGAAAAGGAGGTATTCATTATGGAAATGATGGAGATGGTAAGCAAGGTTGTATCAACTCTCAAAGGGGACAAGAGCATGCTGTCGGCGTTTTCCGCTGATCCGGTGAAGATTGTGACATCGATCCTGGGCGGCGGTCTGTCTGCGGACATGATCGGCAAGATCGTTCAGGAGGTCACCAAACAGCTGGGATCTGTGCTTGGGAGCGACGCGGTGAAGGGAATCGCGGATGCCGCACTGGGGAACGCGAAGGAAGCTGCAAAGGATGCAGGAGCCGGAGGAATTCTGGGGAAGATCAAGAATCTTTTCTGATCCCGGCAGCAACGGAATCTGAGGGAACCACAGCAGGGAGAGGATTCTTCCTGCTGTGATGTATTTCAAAGGGAAGAAGGACGCGGATCCGCATCCCAAAAGCGATAAAGAGTGCAAAAGAAATGAACAGATATGTAGCGGCTGTTTTGGGCGGCGGTTTTTGCTGGGGATTCATGGGATTCTTCACCAGGCACCTGGGAGAATACGGGATCGATGCGAACGGGGCGATTATTGTCAGGTGCGGGATTGCCGCTCTGTGTTTCGGTATTCTGATCCTGTGCAGGGATATCCGGCAGTTCCGGGTCCGGCTGAAGAATCTGTGGTGCTTTGCGGGAACAGGGCTGTTCAGCCTGTTGTTTTTTACCTACTGCTACTTCCACGCGATTAATATGATGAGCCTCTCGGCTGCGGCGATTCTTCTGTATACGGCACCGACGATCGTGATGCTGCTGTCTGCGCTTTTATTTCACGAGAGGATCACAAGAATCCGGTTGATTGCGGTGGCGTGCGCATTTGCAGGATGCTGTCTGGTATCCGGGATCGGAACCGGGACACATCTCACGCCGGCGGGGATTCTGTACGGCCTCGGTGCGGGGTTCGGATATGCGCTGTATACGATCTTTTCCAGATATGCGCTGCAGCGGGGGTACAGCAGCAGTACCATCAACTTTTACTCCTGCCTGCTCGCGGCAGCAGGCGCGATTCTCCTCTGGAGACCGGAGGGACTGTTTTCGGCCATGACGGCATCCGCGGAATCTGCCGCCTGGTGCGTGGGAACCGGGGTGATCAGCTGCTTCATTCCGTATCTGCTCTATACGTACGGATTGACAGGACTGGAAAACAGCAGGGCTTCGATTCTGTCGTCGGTAGAACCGGTTGTCGCCTCGCTCGTGGGTGTATTCGTCTATCATGAGAGGATGACGGTTCCTTCCATGGCGGGCGTACTGCTTGTTCTGTCAGCAGTCCTGCTGCTGAACCGTGAAGCGCCGGGCAATCCGTAATCGACTTTTGGCGCATGCATCGTGATATCGCAACACATCATCAATAAGAGGGCATCGAATGACAAGCGAGACTGTAGTGATAAGATTGTTGTTCTCCTTAATCGCGGGTGGGATTCTCGGATATGAGAGAAGCCTGAAGCGGATTGACGCGGGATTTCGGACACACATTCTGGTGTGTATGTCATCCTGCGCGATCATGCTGACCAATCTACATATGTTTCTCACACTTGGGGCAGGCGACCCCTCCCGCATGCCTGCGCAGGTGATCAGCGGAGTCGGTTTCCTGGGAGCGGGATGTATTCTGGTTACCGGACAGAAGCGGATCAAAGGCGTGACGACAGCAGCCGGTCTGTGGTCGGCTGCCTGCCTGGGACTTTGTATCGGCGCAGGAAACTATGTCATTTCAGGGGTTGCTTTATCCGGGGCTTTTTTTGCGCTTACCCTGTTTCGGATTGTGGATGACAGAATCGAAAAAAAGACGAAGTATCTGCATTTTTACGCAGAATTTGAATCCGTCTCCGCGTTGACAGCCTTCATAAGGACCATGCGGAAGCAGGGACATAAAGTCACGGATCTGGAGACCGTCAAGAGCGAAGTCATGGCCGGGCTTGCAGCCATCATAAGCATCCGTCTCAAAAACCCGGATTCCACGCATAAGAAGCTGGCAGAGTTTGAAAAGCTGGATGGTGTCCTGTTCCTGTCGGAGCTGTAATCCCGGCAGGAGTCAAGTATGCCATCGCCAGGCTGGCGCCGGACCGCGCGGCCGCTTCAGCGGATTTTCGCTGCGCGGTACTCGCGGTACTGAGGCTGTAAATGCATACAGGGAAGGAGCGTTCAGAAGATGAAAAAGGGTGTATTCTCAATGATCGTGGCGTTTGTTTTAGGACTGACCTATCTGATCTTCGCCTATATGGAATACCCGTTTGCGGTTGTCACAAAACAGTTCTGGTTTTTGAGCCATTCGGTCAATCTCCCCTATCTCAGGATTCCGGGCTTCCTGCTGATCGTGACCCTGGCCGTGCTCGTGAATCTGTTTGCCCTGATCTCTTCTTCCGGCTCGGTTGCCATGGGAGCAGGGGTTCTGTATGCGGTCGCCATCGGACTGGCACCGGAGTGTTATCCTTATGTGCTTGTGGAATTCCTGCTGTGTGTGATTGCGGCAGCAAGGGCGGAAAGGAATCATGAGGCTGCGGAGAAGGAGCTGCATGCACAGAGCAAGCTGATCCGGTCGGTGATGAAGGATCCGGACAACACTGCGGCATACGATGTTCAAAGCAGCAGCTACGAAGCACTGCGCGCACAGGAGGAGCGGGAAGCCTCCCGGTCAGGAAGCCGGTCGAGGATCATAGGGATCGTGATATTTGCCATTATCCTGTTGATCCTGTCCGCATTGCTGCCGATGCTTCTGCAGTACAATAGAAGCCGGAAAAGCAAAACTGTCACCAAAGAAACCATATCCCTGTCAGATGGCGGAAACACCAGGACCCAGGACAGCAGGACAGAGGATAGCAGCAAGGATACGCCCATCAATCTGGATGGAAACTGGGCGAGTGACAGTACCTCCGGGACGAATATGACTGCCAGGATCGAGGGGGATCAGATCTCTCTCTATTGGAGAAATGCGGATGGTTCCTCCTCTTTGTACTGGGCAGGAACATTCATAACATCGCTTCCGTCAAAGGAGCCGTTTACCTGTACGGCCATGATGAATGTGCAGGAAATCGCAATCAGTCCCTTTGCCTCAAAAGACGCCACGAAGGAGTTTACTTATCTGGATGGGAAACTGAGCTTTCAGGTGACGACCATGGGAATCCCGGTTACTTTCAGACTGCACAGAATTGACAAATGAATTAGCCTTGAGTAAAGTAGAAGCGTATAAATAAGCAGACCGGTAAAAAAACCGGAGCTCAACCAACATTAATAAGGGTCATTTGAAAAAGTGATTCCCCGGAGAATTTTCCGGAAGCAGAAAGGAGAATTGACATGGCAGACGAGAATAAGGTTATCGTTGACGGACAGGAACTCGAGGATGTAAGCGGCGGAAGAGGCGGAGCCGGTTATTATATGACAGTCGGCAACTGCAATGGCGGATATCTTGCACTGAGACCGCAGCCGGTCTGGGATCAGTATCATGAGATCGCTCAGCTGTGGCCGGGCTATCAGGTATACACCTACGGCGCAACCACCAGAGGAACCGGTCTGAACGGCGTTCCCTGCACCTATACCTATGTGAGCTTCAATGGCAACTGGGGCTGGGCAAACAGCGCATTCCTGAGATAATCGGATCTTCGCGCGAAGAGCGGAATCTGAATCAGGATGTTCGTTCAAATTAGATTGAAACCGGCGTTCATAGCAATATGGACGCCGGTTTTCTATGCTGAAACCAATATTGCGGATTGTCCAGGCGCAAGCTATACTGAATTGGAGAAGTTGTATAAAACAGCTGTACGCGGCGGTGTTTTGTAAAGGAGAAGTATTATGACTGAAGCCAGAGCAATCCGTGGAAGAGAAGAGCTGTCGTTTTGCATCTTATGTTATGATGCGCCATGTTCAAAGGCCTGCGGGAAGTGTGATCCGGGACGGATTCTCAGGGCTATGAAATTTGAGAATATTGACCTTGCAGCAAAGCTTCTTCCGGAAGATTATGACCGTTCCTGGGTGGAAGAGGCACAGAACGCATGTCCTGTCGGCGTCAGGATCGGAGATATTCTGGATCATCTTCAGAAGCAGAAGCCGCAGCTTGAGGGATGCGAAGGCGCAGACCAGATTGATCTGTCCTGCGATATCTGCGGAGTCAGGCTGGAGAATCCCTTCCTGCTGTCCTCATCGGTCGTCGCAAGTACTTACGAGATGTGCGCGCGCGCATTTGAGATGGGATGGGCGGGCGCCGCATTCAAGACGATCTCTCTGATCGAGATGCACGAGGCTTCCCCGAGATTTTCCGCTGTGCGCAGTCCGCAGGGAGACTGGAGCGGGTTCAAAAACATTGAACAGCTCTCGGTTTACAGCCTTGAGGAGAACATGGGGTTTTTCAGGAGACTGAAGGCGAAATACCCGAACAAGGTGATCGTTGCGTCGATCATGGGGCGGAATGAAGAGGAGTGGGAGTATCTGGCCCGCAAGGTGGAGGAAGCCGGCGCGGATGTCATTGAGTGTAATTTCTCCTGTCCGAATATGGAGGAACGTGGAACAGGGTCGGATATGGGACAGGATCCGGAGACGGTCAGGCGCTTCTCACAGGCCGTGAAACGCGCTGTGTCCATCCCGGTTCTTGCGAAGATGACTCCGAACATCACGGACATCACAGTGCCTGCTCTGGCTGCGATCGAAGGCGGAGCGGACGGAATTGCCGCAATCAATACCATCAAGTCCATCACCGGCGTCAACATCGATACGCTGGTTGCCTTTCCTTCCGTCCGCGGACAGTCCATGATCGGCGGGTACTCCGGCCGGGCAGTGAAGCCGATTGCGCTCAGAATGATTGCGCAGCTGGCAGGCTGCAAAGGAATCAAGGAGCATCATGTCAGCGGAATGGGCGGCATTGTGACCTGGAGAGACTGTGTGGAGTATCTGATCCTTGGAGCGGGCAGCCTTCAGATCACGACCAGTGTCATGGAGTACGGCTACCGGATCATTGATGATCTGATCAGCGGCCTGAAGATCTACATGGCCCAGCGCAATTATCATTCCGTCAGCGAGATCATCGGAAGCGGACTGGACTCTATTGTTGAGAATGATATGGTGGAGCGGGATACCATCGTGTTCCCGTCCTTTAGACGTGAGAAATGTATCGGATGCGGACGCTGTTACATCAGCTGCCGGGATGGCGGCCATCAGGCGATTGCGTTTGATGAGGAGTCGAGGAAGGTGACGCTCCATGGAGCAAGATGTGTCGGTTGCCAGCTCTGCGCGCTGGTCTGCCCGACCGGAGCGATCCGGCAGACAAAGAGAATCTCAAGACAGCCAAAACAGAATTAAAACTGCAGAATAGGTGAATCGATGGGCAGAACAATACTGATCACAAACGACGACGGAATCTACAAGGACGGATTGATGCGCCTGGCGAGAGCCTGCGTGAGATTCGGGGATGTGTGGCTGATTGCGCCCCGGCATCAAAGAAGCGCCTGCTCTCACAGCATTACTTTGGATGTCCCTATTGACATTACCCCTGTTCCGTATGCAGTAGAAGGCGTGCGGGCCTATTCGTGCAGCGGAATGCCGGGAGACTGCGTGCGGATCGGGACAAAGGCGGTGATGGACAAAGAGCCCGATGTGGTCCTGGCAGGAATCAACTACGGCTACAACGCGGCAACGGACATTCAGTATTCCGCCACTGTCGGCGCAGTTTTAGAGGCTTCCTTTCTGGGATACAGGGGGATCGCCCTGTCGGAAAATGACGGGTCCTGCCATGAAGTGACAGACCGGTATCTGGAAGAGGTTCTGGAGGAACTGATCGACCGGGATCCGGGGCCGGATCAGGTCTGGAACGTGAACTTTCCCGGCTGTCCGCTTGCCGCGTGCAGCGGGATCCTCCGGGACAGAACCATGTCGCAGGCGATTGTATACGAGGACTGGTATCAACCGGCCAGGCAGCTTCCCGGAGGCGGAATCCGTTATGTGGTGAGCGGAGAGATGCAGTGCCGGGCAGAAGCGGGAAGCGATTTTGACGCGATCCTGCGCGGCGCGGTGTCGATCGGCCGGGTGAGGAATCTGTGCTGAGGAAGAGCAGAGCGAGACAAAGCCTCCGGCGGATCGCAGCCGCGCTCAGAGGAAGGTGCTTCGCACAGAGCGCGTTCTCCGTTTCGCTTCGGTCGGTGCGAAACGCGTGTCAAAGGCGGCGGAATGGAGATTGACATGACCTTGCTCCGTGGGAAAAGAGAAGGGAGAACTCAGGATGCAGTATAGAGAGGATCGTTACGGGAATCCGCTTTCCTGTCTTGGATTCGGATGCATGCGCTTTCCGCGCGTCAACGGAAGAATCGACAAGGCCGAGACGGAGAAGCTGCTGATGCGCGCCTATGAGGCGGGAGTGAATTATTATGATACTGCCTACATCTACCCGGGCAGCGAGGAAATGATCGGCGAGATCTTTGAGAAGAACCAGATCCGGGAGAAGGTCCATATCGCGACAAAGCTGCCGCATTATATGATCCGGAACAAAGAGGGGCTGGACAAGTATTTCAATGAGCATCTGCGCAGACTGCGGACCGGTTATATCGATTACTATCTCATGCATATGCTGAATGATATCGGAACATGGGAGAAGCTGAAGAATCTGGGGATCGAGGAATGGATTGCGCAGAAGAAGGCATCCGGACAGATCCGCCAGATCGGGTTCTCTTATCACGGGAACAGCGACATGTTCTGCAAGGTTCTTGACGCATACGACTGGGACTTCTGTCAGATTCAGTATAATTACATGGATGAGCATACCCAGGCCGGCAGGGAGGGACTGGAATACGCGAACAGCAAGAAGATTCCTGTCGTCATTATGGAGCCTCTGCGCGGCGGGAAGCTGGTGAATAAGCTCCCGAAGGAAGCGGTGCAGGCATTCCGGACGCACAGCGCCCATCACAGTCCCGCACAGTGGGGATTCTTGTGGCTGTGGGATCAGAAGGAGGTTACAGTGGTACTGTCCGGAATGAACAGCATGGAGATGCTGAATGAAAACATCCGGACGGCGAATCACTCGAGAGTGGGCTTCCTCGCGCAGGAAGACCATGAGATGCTTCATGAAGTGGCCTCCATCATCAACGCGAAGATGAAGGTCGGATGTACGGGCTGTCATTACTGCATGCCATGTCCGCAGGGAGTGGACATCCCGGGTACATTTTCCGCATACAACCGCTGCTACAGTGAAGGAAAGGCTGCGGGGCGGCATGAATACCTGATGACGACAGCGATGCGCAAGACCAGCACCTCCGCGTCCTTGTGCATCGAATGCGGAAAATGCGCCCGCCATTGTCCGCAGCATATCCAGATTCCGCAGGAACTGAAGAACGCGCGCCGCGTGCTGGAAACGCCTGTCTACAAGGCGGCAAAAGCGGGCGTGAAGCTGCTGCACATCTACGGATAAGGATCAGGAGTCCGCGCGCAGCTGCCAGAACGCCACGGCGCTCGCTGCGGCGACATTGAGGGAATCGACGTCCTTGTTCATGGGGATGCGCACAACATAGTCACAGGCACGAATGGTCTCTTCCGGGAGACCATTTCCTTCGTTCCCGAGGAAAATTGCAAGCCGCGGCGCTTTCGGAAGGATGGGATCGGTGATGCTGACAGAATCATCAGAGAGCGCCATAGCCGCGCTGAGAACTTTCTGCTGCTTCAGCATGATCGCAATTTCCGCACCGGTCATGCCCGTCATAATCCAGGGGACTTGAAAAACACAGCCCATACTGACACGCAGACATCTGCGGGACAGCGGATCGCAGCATCCCTTTGACAGAAGTACCTGATCAATTCCCAGAGCCGCCGCGTTGCGGAAGATCGAGCCGATGTTTGCGGGATTGCCCACTTCAACCAGAACGGCGATTCTTTTTCCCTGCACAGTCAGCCGTACGGGATCCGGCCGGGAATTCTCCTTCCTTCTGAACAGCGCCAGAACACCGCGTGTCATAGGGTATCCGGAGATCCGGCGAAATTCTGCAGACGGCGCGTGATAAGCCGCAAGATCAGGGAACCTGGAGAGCAGTTCCCTCGCCTCCTGGTTGAGCTGTGCATCCTCGATCAGCATCGAGCGGATCTCATAACCCGCCTGCGCGGCACGCTGCGCAACCTTTGCGCTTTCCGCGATGAATAAACCGGGCTCAGGCTCATAATAGCGCGCGAGAACCGATTCTTTTTCGGAATGAAAGAGGGTAAGAAGCTCGTCGGGAGCATCGGTATAGGGCAGAAGCGGCATGACAGTTTCCTCCGGTAACGGACAACACTCTGACAGCGGTTCATGGTTTCGATCAGCTTATTATAATTGCAGATGGGTTTCCGTGCAAAGTGTGTTATGATGTGACTTGTAACCGTCGATGGCCAAAAAAATGTAAGGAACGATAACTGCCATGAACATGACCATTTTGTATACATTGGAAAAGCTGAGAACCCCCTTTCTGAACTACCTGCTTCTGGGTATCACCCATGCGGGGTCAGAGGCCGCGGCGGCTCTCATCGTCTTTGTTCTCTATTGGTGCGTCAGCAAGAAGGCGGGATTGTTTGTGCTGGCAAACTGCCTGATCGGGTCCGGCTGCAACCAGATTGTAAAGCTGCTTTGCCATGTGCCCAGACCGTTCGTGAAGTATGGGGACTTTTCTCTTGTGGAACAGGCCAGAAGCACGACCGGAGGGTTTAGCTTTCCGAGCGGACATACGCAGAACGTGACTTCTCTGTACGGCTCGATCGCAGTCAGCTTCCGGAAAAAATGGGTGAGGATCTGCTGCGCTGTCATGATTGCGCTGGTTGCATTTTCCCGCCTGTATCTCGGCGCGCACTATCCCACGGATGTGCTCGGCGGCTTTGGGGTCGGTCTGGTGATCCTGCTTGTGCTGACGCCGGTGTATCAAAAGGCAGAGGAGCATCCATCCCTGTTCAGCGTTCTGCTGGGCACTGCCGGGGCTCTCATGATCGCTGCGCTTTTGATGTTTGAATACGGCCCGTGGAAGGCGATTCTGGAAGGCCAGGCGGAACCGGAGGTCCTTGCGGATATGCTCAAGGGCATCGGAATCTGTGCCGGATGCGCACTGGCAGCTGCTGTAAGTGAGCCGATTGAACGGACCTACGTCAGATTTGATACGCATGCGGTCTGGTGGGCGCAGATCCTGAAGACGGCACTGGGAATGGCATTGATCGCGGCACTGGCGCTGGTCTTGAAATATCCCGCCGAGGCAATCCTCGGAAAGAACAGTCTCGCCTATGTGCCGAGATTCTTCGTGCCGGTTGTATTCGGGATGTGTGTGTGGCCGATGACCTTCCGCTGGTTTGCGGGAATTCAAAGTGGAAAATGATCCGGAATCGTGATATAGTTCAGGAATATCATAGACGGGAGTAAAAAAATTTACCCCGGTATCATATTTGCAAGGAAGAGGGAGAATAAAATGGAATACGAATATAATGAGCCTGTCAGGAAGGGCCATGGCGGCCTTGCGCTGGTGTTTGGAATCCTGTCGATTGTCATCACGATTGCAGCCGGATTCCTGTTTGGAATGTTTGGGCTTGTGCCGGCGTTCATTCTGGCGGTGCTTGCGATTGTGCTTGGCATCTCTTCGATCAGAGCGACACACCGTTCCGGAAAAGGCGGAGTGATTACCGGTATCATCGGCATTCTGCTTGCCGCTATGACCAGTGGACTGGTTCTGTCGATCGGATCCTTCCTGAAGACAGAGGAGATCCGGGAAAAGGTTCCGCTTCTCGCGGATTATGCGGATGAAAGCTGGAGAGGAGCCATCGGCATCCTGTTAAAGATGAATGCGGACCATGTTGACTTTGACGAAGTGACGAAGCAGCTCAACGATTATACAAACGGGGCCGCCGGGCAGGACGTTGTCAGTACGGAAGCGGCGAACTGAATCTGCCGGGCAGGCTGATGCCGGTACAAAAGCGGCGAACGGAATCTGCCGGGCAGCAGAGAATTGCGCTGAACCGATGGTGTTTGCGCCCGGAAGAGAAGAAAGAAAAAGAGACAGAATGCCGGGCACATTGCCCGGCATTCTGCGGCCGGGAGCAGACTCCGGCAGGATGCCGTGCTCGTTTGGGCACAAGTCTGCCGGAGACAGACTGAAACTCAGGAAGAAAGAAAAGGGGAAGGAGCGACCTATGCGTTTTGAAGATATTACGGTCATGGCGAAGGACCAATACCATCTGAGTACACGGCTCTTCGACTGCCCGAATCCGAAGGCGGTAATCAAGTTCATACACGGGATGGAGGAGCATAAGGAACGGTATGACGACTTTGCGTCATTTCTTCAGAAGAATGGATATGTGGTGCTTACCAGTGATCTGCGCGGTCATGGGAAGGATGCGCCCCTTCTGAGCCATATCGCGGATCAGGACGGCGATCTTTTGCTTCTGGAGGATGAGAAGACGCTATCTGCGTGGCTGAGAGAGCGCTATCCGAATGTCCCTCACCTTCTGTTCGCGCATTCCATGGGAACGATCATAGCGAGGAGACTGCTCCAGGAGAATGGGAGCCTGTACGATAAGATCGCTCTGTCGGGCTATCCGGTGCCGCAGAAGGCAGCATCCATGGGCATCCTTCTTTGCAACCTCATTGCGCCGTTTAAGGGTGGTAAGAAGGGACATTCCGCGGTGGTCACCAATCTGGCGATGGGCGGATTCTCAAAGGCCGTCAAAGATGCGAAGACGCCCCTCGACTGGCTGTCCTACAATGAAGAAAATGTCCGAAACTATCAGAAAAGTCCTCTGTGCGGCAAGGAGTTCACCCTGGGCAGCTATGAAACTCTGTTTCAGCTGGTCCGGGACATCGCGGATCCCGGCCGTTATGTACAGGTCCGCGCTGATCTGCCGATCCTGCTGATCTCGGG
>CADBZI010000016.1:35973-65616 GCA_902799015.1 uncultured Lachnospiraceae bacterium
GGCGGTGAGGAAGGAAGAAAGACCTCCCTTCAGGTTTTGAGAAAGGCAGGCTTTCAAAATATCACGGTACAGACCCTTCCTCATATGCGGCATGAGATTCTGCAGGAAAGCGGGAAGGAAGGCGTTTATCAGAGAATCCTTGACTTTTTTCATGTTGTATAAACCGGTTTGATCATGGTATCATAATTTATAGTATGTTTTCCTTCAAACATGTATAGAGAGACAGGGTATGCTTTATGAGTAAGGATAGAAAGAGAAAGAATCTTACGCAGAAGGTGCAGATGAGGCTGAAGGCAGATCAAAGCGCCGCGGCGGATGCTGCCGTGAAAAAGGAAAGCCATAAGGCGAAGCCTGCGGGTCTGGTCTTCTTTGAAGAGCAGGAGAAGCCGCGCCAGTATGTCATTTTCAGCAGGGCGGAGGTAAGAGGACAGTGCAACATGGAGATCTTTACCACCACCAGTCTGCAGCTGGAATATCCTTTCCTGGATCAAAAGCAGTGTGAGATCTACTATGAGAATGGCCAGTGGTACTACACGAACCTTTCCGAGAATGTATACACCTTCGTAGCGGATAACGCGGTCAAGACAGGGGAGACGGTCCCGCTGGAGGACTGTACGGTGATCCGTCTGGTCAACGAGCGCATGCTCACGGCGGTTTTCTTTGACGATTATGTCAGCGGAAGAGACTGGCGTGTTCTGAATATTGACGACGGGCGCCATGAGGTTGTGATCCAGGAACGGGGAAATGAAGCAGGCGATTCGCTGTCTCTGACCTATGAGTCCGGACGATGGGTCATGCAGGAAATGAATGCCGCCCAGGTTCTTCACAATGGAGTTCCCGTCACCGACAAGGTCAAGATCCGGATCAATGATGTCATACAGCTCGGTGAGACCAGGTTTATCTTCGAGGGCGCCGGTCTGGTATACGGCTATCCGATTCAGACGAGCGGCCTGTCGATCGAGATTGACGAGCGGTCGGTTCACAAGGCACTGACGAAGGTCACCCTGCTGAAGGATATCAATCTGGAGATCAATCCCGGCGATATGGTCCTGATCCTCGGAGGATCCGGTGCCGGCAAGAGTACATTTGTCAATGCGGTAACCGGCTATGAGAAGGCGAAGGCCACGATCAAGGCGGGTGATATCGACTTCTATAAAGACTATGGCATGGTGAAGCACCGGATCGGATTCGTCCCGCAGGAGAACCTGCTGCGTGAAGAGGATACCGTGTACGCAACCGTTGAAAATGCGGCCGATATGCGTCTTCCGAAGGATATGAGCGCGGAAGAGAAAAAGAAAAAAATCGCGGCCGTGCTTGAGACCTTCGGACTGTCAGGAAGAGAGAAAGAGCTTGTCTCGAAGCTGTCCGGCGGACAGAAGAAAAGACTGTCCATCTGTACGGAGTTCGTTTCCTCTCCGGATCTGTTCATTCTGGACGAGCCGGATTCCGGTCTGGATGGCATCATGGCGACCGAGCTGATGGAGAATCTGCGCATGATCGCCTGCCAGGGCAAGATGGTGCTGGTCATCACACACCAGCCTGATCGTGTCGCGGATCTGTTCGACAAGGTGATCGTACTGGCAAAGAGTACGGAGACCAAGGTCGGCCAGTTGGCATTCTATGGCGGTGTTCAGGAAGCGAGAGACTTCTTCGGCGTGGACACCATGGAGAACGTGGTAAAGCGTATCAATGCCACGAATGAAGGCGGCGAAGGCCGTGCGGACGAATTCATCGAAAAGTATAAAGTGTATTCCGCGGAGCGTGGTTCCGGCAAGGCGGCGGTCTTCAAGGAGAAGGGCGAAGATGATTCCGTGCTGCAGAGGGCGGCGGAAAGAATCCGGACCAGAGTAGGAAAGGATTCTTCCGAAGGCCTGGCGTATAAGTCCCGGTTCGAGCAGGTGCCGATCTATCTGGGCAAGCAGTTCCGCCTCCTGGTCTATGAGAAGAACTGGAAAGTAATACCGATGTCGGCGATCATCGCGCTGCTGGTCACCTATGTCATCGGTCCGAAGATGTTCCGAAATATGGAATTCACCAAGTACGGATCTCTTGCGGTGGTCTGCGTGTGTATCTGGAACGGTATGTTCAATTCCATTCAGGCGATCTGTAAGGAGAGAAGCATCATCAAGAGGGAACACAGGTCCGGCCTGCACATTTCCTCGTATATTCTGGCGCACATGATCTATCAGGCTGTGATCTGCATGATTCAGGTCATCATCACGATCGTGATCTTCCGGGTGTTCGGCATGTATTTCCCGAAGACAGGACTGGTGACAGGATTCTTCGCGGTGGATCTTGGGATCTCGATGTTCCTGATGACCTACGCGGCGGATATGCTTGCATTGATGACCTCCTGCATCGCGCATACCACGACGACTGCCATGACGATCGTGCCGTTCCTGCTGGTGATCCAGCTGGTCTTTGCCGGAAGCATCTTCCCGCTTGAGCGGCCGGGTTCAAAGTTCCTTGCGAACTTTACAATCAGTAACTGGGGCATCAACGCCGTGAATATTGCGGCTGACTATAACAGCCAGGACTCCATCGCAATCTACACGGCAGTGAACGCAATGAAGGATTCCACGGATGAGACGCTGACGAAGGTGCACAACGTCATGCAGATTCCTGAGGTCAGGAAGAAGATTCAGGCTTACACCGCACAGAAGCTGCAGGAGCCGAAGTTTGCGTACAACATACCGAATCTGCTCAAGTGCTGGGGAGTCCTGCTGCTGTTTGCGGCAATCTATATTATTCTGGGTACGCTGGTACTGGAGCTGATCGACAAGGATAAGAGGTAGCGGGTGAGGTATATTGATGAGAAGAGAGGAAAGTAGAGACAGACGCTGCCCGGGTCTTCGCTCCGTCATTCACCGGGCGGGCCTTCTGTTCTGCGCGGCACTGGGATGTGCTGCAGTGACTGGGTCTGTATGCGCATTTGAACGGGCAGAGATGGAGGTCATGGAGGAAGAGCTTGCAACGGAAGTACAGACCGAAGGACCGAATGATGCGCTGATCGGGGATGCCACGCACATTGTTGTGGATGCTCTGTCCTCTGTCGGATCCAGTGACGAGAATACCCTCACTGCATTTCTGCTTCCGGATGAGGCCAGGCAGATGCTCAACTCTCTGGATGAGGAAACGATAAGGGAGTATGCGCTGATAATCGACCGGATTCTGAGGAACCCGGACTTTCAGTCGCTGATGCAGCATCAGGAGGTACAGGATCTGATCTCACTGCTGATTCAGAACGGACTGAAAACGGCACAGGAAGAGCCTGAGCTGACCACCCAGGTTCTGGAAACGCTCGGACTCGACAGCCGTGTGATTGCGCTCTTCTACGAGGTTCTGAAGGTCTACGAGAACAATTCGGAGACAGCGCAGAAGGTTCAGGACTTTATGCAGACGGAAGAAGGCAGAACCCTGTTGAACACGATCCTGGCAACCTTCACCCCGGAAACCATCGAGACATTGCTTCAGAGCTATAATGAATTGACGCCGATGCCGGAGAACTGATGGAAGATTTGAACTGTGGTAACAGGAACATGAGAAGATATTTCAGGAATCACATAAACAGAATACTGTTTCTTGTGACAGCGTTGATTCTGACGCTGTCACAGGTTTGTATGGCACAGGCAGCCCAAACCGATCAGGAGAAAAAGATGAAGGAGCAGTGGGTGCAAACTGCCCTTGCGCGGGAGCTGCTTGCGGGCTATGACCTTTTAGATCATATTCCCGAGGATGCACCGTGGCTGGTTCGCGTGAATCAGGGAACCTGCACGGTAACGGCTTATCGTGTCCTTCAGGTTGAGAAAGAGAAGATTCCCTTTTACGAGGGAGTGGACAGCATCGTGAAAAATGCTGAGAAAGAGGCGAAGGAGGCTGCACGAGAACAGGAGGAGCTCGCATCAGATGCTGTTCAGGACAAAGCTTCGAAGAGCGGAGAAACAGATGAGAACGGCAGTCAGGAAAAAACGATTCTGCGTCAGTTCCGTAAGATCGTTCTGCGCCAGCTGAAAAGAACCGATGCGCCGACGGATGAATCCGGGCAGACCGTTACGCTTGCCCTGCCGGTCTATGCCTGCGTATGCTCGGTGGGAGCGAATGGGGCAACGCCCAACGGAACCTATACGCTATATGACCATCTGAGATGGCATGAGCTGGTCGGGCCGACCTGGGGGCAGTGGTGCTGTCATTTTGCGCCGAGCTTTCTGTTTCACTCCCTGCCTTACGACAGGCCGAACGACCCGAACTCCCTGCAGAAGGATGTTTACAATCTGCTCGGAACGGCCGCGTCCCATGGCTGTATCAGGCTCGCCGCGGTTGACGCAAAGTATATCTATGACCATATCCCGAGCGGCGGGAAGGTTGAGATCTTCAGCGGAACCGCGAAGGACGATCCCCTCGGAACCCCGCAGCGGCCGTTCATCGGAGTGTGGGAGGGGACCTACGATCCGACCGATCCGGAATTCAGGCCGTGATGTGATTAACCCGCCAAAAGTCGATTACGGATTGCTCCGCGCTTCGCGCTCTCCGCTCCGGTCGGCGCTGTAATCATGTTATTCTGTCTGCTTCTGCATGGTCTTGAGCAGCTCCCAGGTGCTGCGGTAGGCCTCCTGCCTTTCTTCGGTCAGCAGATACTGCAGATCCTCATACACTTCCTTTCTCCGGAAGAGGGCCGGAAAGTACGGCGCGTAGCGGGTACCGGCTCCTTCCTCCACCTCCGCGATATAATCATCCAATGAGATGCCGGTGTTGTAGATCCGGCCGACTCTGTCGGTCGCGGCGTCCATGCAGTCCGCGCATGCCACAATATCGATGGCTGCTTTCAGCGGACTTTCCCCGATCGGGAATTCTTCCGGATATCCCTTTGAACCGTCATACCAGACATGATGTCCGCGGGCGATGTCCGCGTATTCACGCGTGGAATCGTGCCTGCGCAGCAACATTGCTCCCAGATCGGGGTGCTGTTTGATGATGAAAAACTCCGAATCCAGAATCTTGCGTCCGTACATGAAGATCGTATCAATGATGATCAGCTTCCCGAAGTCATGACACAGCGCGGCGTGATAGATAAAGTTCTTGATCGCGGGAGCCTTCTTCTGTACGTCCTCAGGCGTTTCTGTCCCCAGAATGCCGACCAGCAGTTCAGGGTTATTGCGGATTACATGGGTGCACAGGCACAGGCTGATCCTTGCCACCATCAGGGAATGCACGTAGGTGGGCGGGTGGATCGCCGCAAATGAGCGCAATGCCATCTCTTCAAAGCTGAGTCCGCCCGGCACTTCCCTGAAGTCAAACAGGAGCGGCGCGTAGTGATCCATAAGCTCGAAGAATACCCCCAGCTTCGGCATCAGGAACACGTAGGAGAGTGCATTTTCATACAGCGAACCGATGCGGTCGCACTCTGCCTGCGTGATGGTATCCATATCGAGTGCGCTGATGTATTCTCTCGGAAGATTGATGTTGTCGGAAATGGAATCCACATCGTAACGATTCGGGCTGCGCTGCTCGTAGAGCGCAAGAATCTCCTCCCTGAATTCGCCGCGGGTGATTCTTCCTGCGTGCATGCGGTTGCGGCAGGTATGAGAATGCACGTAGATGTAACCGTCGATCGTTCCGAGGTATTCCGGGTCGGAGAGCATCAGATCCTCCAGAGCTTCCCCGTAATCTGCGATGCGCTGCAGCTCCTCTGGTGTATAGCCTGCCGCATTATTGAACTCATCGTAGCTGGAGATATACTGGTAGGCCCGGTAAATGTGATAACGCCAGTCATAGGAGGGAGCTGCCTCCATATAGAATGGATCATTCACGATCGCGATCGCGCGCTCGATCATCCGGAAACGATCGCTGCGTTCCTCATCGGTCAGCTCTGTCATCGTCACAAACAAGCCGTCCGCGTAGCGTGAATTGATCAGGACTAAAGTGCGGCACTCTTCATTCAGCTGCAGGAACCTGTCGTGATCTAGCCACGAAAGAAGCTGATCCAGTGCGGCAAGCCCGCGCCTGCGGAAAGCGCGGGCAATATCCGGACAGGTAATGATCCGCCTGGACTGTACAACCATCGCGATGGAGGCAATCACTTCCTCATCCAGCTGACGGATCAGATAAGAGGTATCCCCCTTGCAGGCGGCGTCCTTCATCAGCCGCTCTGAAAGCAGGGACATGATATTCAGATCGATGTTCTCATGGGTCCACGCATCCATGAGCTGATCATTGAACAGATGGATCTCGCGGACCAGGCGGTCCGGAAGCTGATGCCTGTGGCTGAGAATGGGATGGATGACATTCTCGATCACATCCCGGTTCTCCCTGGCCAGCTCTCCGATCTTGCGGAAATTCTCGGTCAGTGCCATGCGGTATTCGTCCGCATTGTGTACGGTATTGACCTGCAGGGAGGAGAGCGCGCGGATGCGGAGGAGACGCTGCGTATAATCACGCAGCGCTTTATTGTTGCCGCTAACCGTGTTCAGACCATAAAGATCGGTGTACTTTTCTTCCAGATAGTTCAGAAAATCCTCCGCTGTCAGGGAGCGGCCGGTGATATCGGCAATCCACTGATCTGCCGGCAGGCGGTCGGCCTTCTGAAATACATGTTCCGCCATCCAGGAATTGATCTTCTCAAAATCACCCTGCAGGATCGCTTCGTCCAGATCAAAGTCCTGCCGCATGGAGTTGGTGTACATGGCATTGTAAAGATTGCCGAGTGCGTAGGTTGGAAAATACCCGAAGTCGGAGGACCAGTGGGAATCCTGGAGTGCGCCTTCCTTGTCCGAAGAGGGCGTTACACCGAGATAGCTTTGATTCTTTTCCTTCCAGACGGCGGGTACATCGTGCACCTCAAGGCTGCCGTCAATCAGCTGCTTCTCAATCTCATAGCGGATGATGATGTGCAGCGTATAGGTCAGCTCATCCGCGTCCATCCGGATCAGGGAGGGCGTCACACAGTTGACGGCTTCATAAAGCTCCTCCAGGCTTACGTCGTAAAACACCTGCGGGAGCAGCTCGGTCAGCTTCGGAAAGATCAGCTGAATAAAGGCTCTGGAACGGCCGATAACATTCTCGTAGAAGCGGGAGACCGATTCATGCATGCCCATGGTTTTGGCATCGGCAAGATACCAGGCATGATTCTCAGCCGGCTGCATCTGCTCAAACAATGCATGGCCGCATTCATGAAGCACGGAATACATGCTGCTGGCAAAATTGTCCGGGTAGTAATGCGTGGTGATCCGGGTGTCTCCCGGGGTCAGCCGCTCCGTGAACGGATGCTCGGAAAAGGAACATGTCCCCCGCGTTTCATCAAAGCACAGAAGATTCATCAGATAACGGGTCAGCTCATCCTGCTGCTCATCCGTCACGCGCCGTGACATAAAATCCGTCCGGATCTGCTTCTGTCCGGCTTGGATGTGCTTCAGAAGAGAGGAGATCCTGCCGGCGCACTCATCAAACAGGACGTCGAGCCGCGAGACGCGGATACCAGTCTCGAATTCATCCAGCATCCGCTGATAGGCAGACGCACTTTGCATCTCAAGGTCCTCTTCCGGATAGTCGGCAAGAAGCACCCGCTTCTTTTCCGATTGGACCACCTCCCGGAACGCAGGCTCAAAGCCTTCGCTTTGGTCCAGGCGATCCAGGCACGGCTCTTCGCCAGCCCGTTCTCAGACTCTTCGGCAGGAGACAGATTGCGGGTATGCAGATACTCCCGGTAATAGTACTCCACCATGGAACGCTCCCAGTCGGAGAGCATATCCCTGTTCTGATACAGAAGGAGAATCGCCTTAAGAAAAGCAGGATCCTTTTTCTTCTGAAAGGCAAGACTTCTGCAGGCGGCTGAGATGTTACCGCTTTGCTCCTGTCCTTCAGGCGGACAGACCGTCATCTGGTCAAATGCGATGGTGACCGCGGCGGACCGATATGCGTCAGCATCAGAAAGAACCTCTTTGACCAGGGCAAGAGCATCAGACAACGCAGCCTGATTCGTATGATTGGAAATCGTGTCCATCGTTCTTCCACTCCGATGAAAAATTGATAGCAACATCATAACATGTTTGAAGAAGCAATGCATCAGAATATTTGGCAGGATTGGGGAAAGGGGTGAGATGGATGAGTAAAGACGCTGGTTTGCGAATAAAGATACCCGTGCAGGATGTCAAGAATCAGGAATCTGAGACTGTAAAAGAGACATGAATGATGTGCGCATTATGCGCATAATATAAGACATCACCCGTCACAGATAATTCATTAATTTGTAAGGTATTCAGGATGCTACGGGAATTGAATCCAGGCCCATTTTTTGCTATAATCAACCTGATTTACTATGCCTATTTCATCCCAGTATGTAGCAGAAGAAAAGTGGAGAATTGCCGGGAGTAGAGATACATATGAAGAATTCATTTGCAAAGAAGATTATCAGCATTGTGCTTGCATCCAGCATGCTTGCTTCAACGCCGGGGAACATCATTGCGCAGGAGGATCTGACGCTTCTTGCACAGGAAAGTACGGAATCCGGCGTATTCAGTGCTGCTTCAAGTGATACCGAATTCATGGATCCCGCAACAGACGGATCCATGGAGGCGCCGGCCGGGATGGAAGATACCGCCGGCAGCGGGAGCTCTTCCGAAGATGTCTTTGATTCCGGTGAAACCGGCGGAACAGATACTTCTTCTGCAGCCGCCGAGACGCCTACGGCTGAAGCCCCAGCTGTTGCTGAAACACCTTCGGCTCCCGCGGACACTTCTTCTGCAGCGGTTCCTTCTTCGGATACGGTGCAGGCACAGCCTGCGGCAGCCGGGACAGATCCGGAGGTTTCTGCTGCTGCGCCGGCCGGTACTGACAGCGGAGCGTTTGCGAGCCTTCCCGGCATGGAGGACGAGATTGCCGTTGACAGCGATCCTTCAGAAGGTTTCGTTGAGGAGAATCTTGCAGAGCGCACTCTGGATGTGCAGGTGTATCCGCAGAGATTGTATGAACAGCAGGATGTACCCACACAGGAGCTGAAAACCGCGAATGAGCTGTGGCAGTGGCTATTCGGCCGGGATCCGGAGCCGAACAGGAATCCTTCCCAGAATGCGCTGCACGTGCAGATTCAGGGCTATCTGCCTGAAGATGTGACTGCTAGCGCCGGATATATTCTGTTTGATGAAGAGAAGAATCTTCCTGAAGGCGAAAGCTATCAGGAGACTGCACTGGCATCCATCGATGTCACGCTGACACGTGCGGACGGATCCGAATATCTGCCGGAAGCTCCTCTGGACATTATCATCAGCGGACAGCCCATCGGACATGCCATTTCGAGGGCGAACTCCTATTTCCTCGTTTATGCGCATGATGAGTATAACGCGATGGAGAGTCTGATCGTCGATGAGTCGGAGTTCACTTCCGATGTGACAGTCTTCCGGGGGCTCCCGGACAATGCACAGGAAGCACAGAATGAATACTGGACCAGAGTGGCAGGCCTTCTGTCCTATCAGACGGCTCTGGATCATGAGCGGGTTACCTTTACAGAGGATCCGGAAGGCCTGAGGACCAACCGGTCCAAAAAGAGAATCCGTTTTACGCTGAATGAAGGGCAGCACCTTCGCTTCATTGTCTCTGCTCTGGATACGAAGGAAGAGGCTCCGGAAGAGAGCGGGCTGCCAGACGGAACTGCCGGACTGTTTGAGACGGAAGCGCAGAGTGAAGCGATCCAGATCCTTGATACAGAAGCCCAGACGGAAGCTGCGCAGGTGATCGAGACAGAAACGGAAGCCGCGCAGGCTGTCGAGACTGAGATTCAGACGGAAGCGGCGCAGGCTGTTGAGACTGAGATTCAGACAGAAGCGGCACAGGCTGTCGAGACAGAGATTCAGACAGAATCTGCCCAGACGATCGAGACAGAGACTCAGACGGAAGCCGCTTCTGAAGCGGAGACGGCTGCTCAGACCGAAGCTGCCGTTGAGCCGGAGACTGCTGCTGAGACCGAAGCGGCTCCTGAGACAGAAGCTCCTGTCGTTGTACCTGAGTCTGAAACGGAGACAGAGGTATCAGCTGCAGAGACCGAAACAGAGTCTGAAGCATTTCTTGAAACGGAAGTAGAAACCGAGACAGAAGAAGCGCAGAGTGAAACAGAAGCGGAGACCGAACTGACGGAGGAAGAACTTCTGAACCGTTCGCTGCGTGTCAGAACGCAGGACGGAGCGCTCGTATCGGTCAGCGGACTGATGCCGGCGGATGTATTTGCACAGGTTCTTTCGGAAGATGCGGACATCTATAGTGAAGACCTTGAGGGACAGGGCGTGCTGGCGCTGGATATCAGCCTGAACAGAGAAACAGGCGAGGTCAATGCGCCTGAGGCAGGTGCTGAAGCTGTTAAGAATGAGGATTCTGCGGATGCACAGATCGCCGGTGCGGATGCCGCGGCTGCAGATTCTGCTGATGCAGGAAGCACCGGTGATTCTGATCTTTCTGCGCAGGTGGAAGGAGAGAGCAGCTCAACTGTCGAGGCGGACAATTCCATCGCGTATCAGCCGCAGGAGCCGGTTCGCGTGATCATCACGGATTCTTCGATCGGCGAAGCTGCAAGAGAGAATGCAGAGCTTGAGGTATGGCATATCGCGGACGATGGTACTTCCACAAAGGTGGAGAACGTCCGGTTCGTCGGAAACTCCGCGATCTTCTATGCGGATGGGTTCTCGGTGTATGTAATTACCTATACAGTGGATTTCCACTGGGGCGATTATACCTATAATCTGGAAGGAGAGGGCGAAATCACCCTCTCCGCCCTGCTGGAAAGGCTCGGCGTGACGGAGATCACCCTTGCCGATGTGGCCGATGTCAGCTTCACCGATCCCGCATACATAGAAATCGAGCAGACAGACTCTGACTGGCTGCTCCGCTCCCTTGCGCCCTTCAGCACCGAGGAGGCGCTGGTTCTCACGCTCACAAACGGCGAGACCGTGGAGATCAAGGTAACGGATGCGGTGACGCTGCCTGTGAATGGTACTTGGGATAATGGAAGCAATGGCAGCGGCATAACCTTGTCCGTGGACAAACCGCATAACGTGAAGGTGTCCGTCACTTCCGGAGACTATGACACGGAAAGCGGCACCATATCCTATACCGCGGTCGTCGAGGCGGAGAGTGATCTCGATTTCGGCGAAAACGCCTACCCTGTTGTCATCACCGACCTCACTGCCGGGGATTCTCCTGCCCTCCAGTTCGTGTCCGGCAGCTACACCTATGCGCATAGGGATGGCTTCATGCTCCCGGATGGGGCTGATCCCAGCACAGTGAACGACACGGAGGCGGAGGCGACAGAAGCGGCCTTCGATAGCTTCCCCCTCACCGTCGCCCACATGTATGCCGGCGACATCATCACGCTGACCTACACGGCGAAGGTTCTGCGCGGGGACTATACCGGCTCCGGACAGGCTGCGGTTCAGAACACGGTCACGATTTCCAACAGCGGCAACCCCTCCAACGACCCGGATGACGATTCCGCCAGCGTCACTACGGAGGGAATCTCCTATACGCCGCTCACGCGAGAGTATGTCACACTGAACGGCAGTTGGGCCTACTGGGAGGTCACGGTGAACCCCAATGGCTATACGCTCAACGGCGGCAGCGCTCTCACGCTTGAAGACACCTTTGATGACAAGGCCGCGGAAGACGCCGAGCAATCCATTGACTATACCAGCATCGCGATCAGCGGCTCAGGCGTCACGTACGATTACAGCGGCAGCACCGGCACCTTTGTCATCCCGGACAATACGCCCGTTACCATCACCTACCGTACCCGCGTCACGGCCCAGCCGGGCGAGGCGGTGACCTTCCGCGGCACTGCCGTGCTCAAGGATACGGAGGGAAACACGATCGCCAGCACCACGGCGGGCGCTGTCACGAAAGCTGTCGTCATCTATCCCAGCGCCTCCGACGTGACAGGCTCCGACTACATGGTGAGGCTCTACGTTTACGGCGAGAATGCTATGCAGCAGGGCATCGCGGGAGCGACGTTTATCCTTCTCGATGCCAACCAGCGCCCCCTGGAGTATAAGGCGGGCGCGAACAAGGGCCAGCCCGTTACATTTATGACCGGCAGCGACGGCTATGTCAACATCGAGCTCCCAGAGGATGGCGGCGTATCCATTGAGAAGAATACCGGCTACTACCTGGAAATGAAGCAGGCTGTGGCAGGATACCAGAAGGACAACACCCTCTACAGCTTCCTGATCACCGATGACCCGACCTACAGCTCGGGCGGCTTCTATAAATATTTTAACGGCGACACGATAAAGGTGCGTCTCCGCCTGTCGAGCGCCGGCCTGAGCGTCTCCATCCGTTTTTCCGGCAGCTACGCCCTGCGCGAGGACCAGAAAAACAATGTGACTGCCGTACTTCAAATGCTGGATAAAAATAACAACTGGGTCGAAGTCGAGCGCCACCCCTATACAGATGCCGAATCGGGAACGATCAGGTTCGATGAAGTTTTGTATAACGCGGAATTGGCTGGTCAAAATATCTACCGTGTTGTCGAGGAGAACGAGAGCCCCTGGGATCTGCCGGAGGATATCAGCCTGACGACAAGATATTACTGTCTGGTGAATGCGGGTGAGTCTGATCCGCACACAGAGCCGCAGGAATTCTGGGCAGATAATCCGGACGACAGCGTCAGCGTCGTCATTGACAACCGCTATGAAGAGCCGCAGCTTACCATTGTCAAGATGGACAAGCACACCGGCGAGGATCTGCCCGGCGCGGTTTTCTCCGTTTACAAGATCGTCAACGGCGCAGAATCCGGCGAAGCGGTCACGACGTATACGACGGATGAAAACGGCGAGATCGTGATCCGCGGCGGCGAGAGCTTTGAGTCTGAGACGCTGTACGGCTTCAAGGAGACCGCAGCGCCCGAGCATTATCTGCTGCCTCTGAAAGAAGAGTGGCATTATTTCTACTTCTGCAACGATGAGTATCTGGAGCAGAGCATTCTGGCCAATCTTCCCGAAGACGCGACGGCGATCAACCTGACCAACAGCGGCGACAGGATCACGGTGGACAACCAGAAGGAAACCGTCACGATCCCCGTCATGAAGCTGTGGCAGGGCAACGACTGGCCGGAGGACACGAACGTACTGATCGGGCTGTATCAGTCTGTAGCGGACAGCGACCCAGAGCGTGTACTTCAGGATGGAACACCGCGTCAGGTCACCTTGACCAGCGCCATGCCCTACAACAACACCGCCTTCAGCAACCTGCCCTCACGGGATGGTCAGGGCCGCAACATTGTCTACTCGATCAAAGAGGAAAGCATTAACGGCATTGATCCGCTTGTCGCCGGATATGTTCCGGAATACGGTATCTCCAGTTCCGGCGTGTATATCGTGCGCAACAAGCCCGCCGCGACGCTGACTGTCAGCAAGGAGTGGTACGACTGGGCCGACAGCCGGGTTACAGATCCTGGTGTTCTGTCTGAACAGTCCTCTGTGACCTTTGATGTCTACCGCTCGAGCACGCCCTTTGTGGACAGCACCCCGGACGACGGCATCACCAACGACGATATGACCGCCTTTGTCGGCACGCTGACCAGGGTGCGGGAAAACCTGAGCTTCGGCGCTTCCGATGGTTGGCAGTTGTCGATCAACGATCTGGACAAACAGAACGACCTGGGCGATCCTTATTACTACTATGTCCTGGAGACTGTTCCCTCCTTCGGAAACGAGCTGTATGAAGTGGACGAAGGCGCGGGCACCGTCACGATCAAGAACAAGATCGCGCCTCAGATCGTGAACCTGACGGTGACCAAGGCTGAGCTGGTCGGGGATCCGCGCACGGAATCTCTTGAAAGGGATTTTACGTTTACCTTGAAACTGAAGGTAGACGATACCCATCCTGTCCGAAACTGGACAGTCTACACCGATACGGAGGATGCGTCCAATAACCTGGTGACGGACTGGAACGGCGAGGTGAGCTTTACGCTCAAGCCGATGAAGTCCATTACCCTCAGCCTCCCGGCTGGTGTGCATGCATCCGTCACCGAGGCATATAACCCCGAGTACACGGTGGAGACAGTGTCAACAGGCACAGGGAACAATACGGGCACGGATGATAACGGAAGAACTTTCTGGTACGATGTGACTGCCGAAACCCCCAATGCCCAACTCATCTATACCAACACCCTGCATGTCATCTGCAAGGTGGTGGATAATAATGGGATGCCGACGCCCTTTGAATCCCTGAAAAGAGCGCTGGCGTTTATCCGCGACAATTCGGCCAGCTTCACTTCTCCCTGGACCATCTACATGCTGGAAGATTATACCATCCCTTCGACGGATGGGATCGAGCTTGCAGAAGGGGAGAGCCTGAAGCTCACCACGGCGTCAACGGCCGACGCCTTGTTCCCCTTCAATGGCGGAGAAGAGACAGACCGCGCCGTCATCACCAGAGGCGGGGCTGGCGGCAGCATGCTCAAAAACGCCGGAACCCTGACGCTGGAGAACGTCTGCCTTGACGGCGGAAATATCGCAGCCACCGGCGACGGCGGCCTGGTGAACAGCATCGGCACCCTGAACCTGAACGACAAGGCTACCCTGCGCAATTCCGCCGCGGACGGCAAGGGCGGCGCGGTGTGTGCCGAGGGCACGGTGAACATTGCTGACGGCGCTGAAATCACCGGCAGCAGCGCTCCCAGCGCTTCCGCCCTCTATATGAAGGGCATGCTCAACATGACGGGCGGCGAAATCCGCGGCAACACCGGCGCGTCTGACGGCGCGGTGGTGGTTGAGAGCACCGGAGACCTGGTCAATCTCTCCGGAAACGCGGTCATCATCGGTAATACCAATACCCAGGGCAAAGCGGCCAACCTCTTCATCGGGGTTGACAGCGACAGCATCGTGAACGTAGTGAACCCGGGTCTTGCCGCAGACGCGCAGATCGGCGTTACCGCCATGGAGGGACATATGCTGATCGGCGAGCAATTTGCCACAGCGGAATTTGGGCAGACGGATAATCTCAACCGTTTTATCAACGATGTTTACGGCTATCGCGGCAAGCTGAAGGACGGCACCTCCACCAACGTCGTCTGGGACGGCCTGACGGTAACGATCAAAAAAGTCGTTCATCCGGTCGGGGCGAATCCTAACGACCGCTTTACGATCACCCTCTCGTCAAATTCCATCGTAATGAGCACCTATATCATCAACGGTACGCTCGATTACACGGTCATGGCGGCCCGGCAAAACAGGCCCGGCAGGATCACCCTCAGAAATGTGAAAGCGGACGATGTAATCACCATCTCCCCCCTGCCGGTGGGCGAGTATACGATTGCGGAGGCCGAGTCCAACTATACGCCAGGCTATACGCTGGTCGAAACGGGAAGCACCGATACCCCAGCGCCGATTGAGGGCGGCGCCTTCAACGCCGATAATGACAGCACTGTCACTGTGACTAATACCCGCAAGCTGGCTCAGGTGGATCTGACAAAGACGCTGGACGACAGACTGGCGGGCGATGCCGCTGTTCCCTTCAACTTTACCGTCAAACTGACCGACGCGGATGGAACGGCATTCGCGGACTTCACGCTTGCGGAGGGCGTCACCACCGATGCAAACGGCACAGCAGCCTTTACCATGTCGCCGACGGATGCCGTTGATGCCATTCGAAACTTCAAGGCCCCGGTCGGCGCGGCCATGACTGTCACGGAGACTGTGGATCCCAATTACCGGATCAAGGCCTCTGCCGAAACCATGCCCACGGAAGGGGAGGGAACGGCGATCACCGATGCGGACACGGACAGCGACAACGTCTTTGCCTTCACCGTGACCGAAGACGGGGCCAACGTCACCTTTGACAACGTGCGCAAGATGGCGGAGATTGAACTGAGCAAGACGCTTGTGGGCAAGGTCTCGAAGACGGAAGCCTTCACCTTCACGCTGACGCTGACAAACGGCGCAGCCCCTGTTGCAAATTACATCGTGTACAGGGATGAGACAAACCCGGAGAACAACATCACCACCGATGCAAACGGCGTGGCGTCGATACCCTTTACCTTCGTCGAGAATGAAACCGAGGCGAAGAGCATCCCCCTGACCATCCCCGAAGGCACGAAGCTTGTTGTCGCGGAGACGGAGGTTAAAAAGAACGTAAACGGCACGGAACAGCCGATCTATAACACAAGCTATTCCGTCAACGGCGGGGCTGCCGCGACCGGCACGACAGCGACCATTGCAGCTGTCTCCGATTCGGACAAGAGCATTGCCTTCACCAACACCCGCAAGATGCAGACGATCACCGTAAAGAACACGGTCAACGGCTATTCCGGCAACGTGGTACCCTTCTCCTACACCGCCACCGTGACAGACGGCGGGGAAAACCAGGACGATTATGATCTGAACGGCTTTACCGACGGCGAGATGACCTTCGAGCTGACAACGGGGCAGCAGAATGTGCTGACCGTCCCCTACGGCGCGACCCTGACCGTAACCGAGGACTTTATCGTCGGGTATGAGACAAAAATCAATAACACCACACAAACGCCTGATCCTTTGAAGTATCAGATCACGGTAGCAGCTGATGCAACAATCGCTTATAACAACAGCCAGCTCATAGGCTTACAGTTGGTAAATAATACATCCTCCAAACTGGAGAATGTAACTATCACTGTTGGAGAAGGTAAAAAAATATATCGTGTCCACGATGACAAGCAGGGTCAAACCGAGTTGGGCACAAAAACAGCCACGCTTGACATCGAATCGGGTGCAACAGCGATTCTGGAAATCCAGCACACTACCAGCGTGACTGCGGAACAGAATTACACGGTCAATGGCACAGCTCCGGCGGACGGTTATTACTACACCATCAACAACGAGCCGTCCTTCCATGAATTTGCCGATCCCGCAATTCTGCGTGTCTACAACACGGACTCCTATGTAGTCAAGGGCAAACTCCGCTACAGCGTTAACGATTCCACCGTCACCTTTACCGAGCAGCCGCTGGTGAGTTTCGACTCGAACGGCGGTTCCTGGACGACGGAGATGGACGGCTACCACGACCCGGACGGCAACCGCAAGGTCTATCAGAAGGCTGTGAACAGCGGCGAGACGGTTGCCCGCCCGACGCCCGATCCCGTCTATCCCACGGCTGAGGGAATCGCGTTCCTCGGCTGGACGACCGATGAAACGTTTGCAAAGCAGGCCCACACGGAGAGCGAAGACATCTCCGCAAAGCTCTACGATTTTGAGAATACGCCCGTCACTACACCCTTTACGCTCTACGCGATCTGGGCGCGTGATCCGAATGTCCGCACCGTGACCGTCAAAAATGGACTCGACACGACTCTGACCGTCACAGTGACGCTGACAAACGACGATCCGTCCGGGGCGAACTATACCCTGTATGTAGATACGGTCGATTCGTCCAACAACATCACCACCGATGCAAGCGGCGCGGCGACCTTTACCCTTGCAGCCAATGAAACCAGGAACCTCCATGTGCCGGACGGGGCAAAGCTGGTGATCTCCGGTTCTGATGGGATCGCGTACTCCTCGGACTATACCGACACTGACAGCGTCCCCACGAGCTTTATCATCGACTCCGTACAGAATGACGGCACGGTCTCCTTCATCGGCGGCATCTTCAAGATCACGGATGCGGCCGGAAACCTGCTGTATGACGCAAACGGCAGACCCGCCGTGTATGGGAATCTCAGAAAAACAAACAATGCGGATCCGGATGAGGCTTTCGACGCCTATGAAAAGACGCTCTATTCGGATGTTGCCCATACGACCCCGGCCACACCGGCGGCAGTGAAGCAACTGGTGGATGAGTATACGATTCCGAATACGGCGTCGATCGCGTTCCCGAACATGACCATGACACTGACCACGGCAGGGAAGGATGATGCGGACTTCCCCTATGTCGGCGTGCGGGATCGTGCCACGATCTATCGGTCCACGGCCGGGGCCAATGCGAACTGCTTTACGCTGGCAAGCGGCAATATTACGCTGACCGATATCATTCTGGACGGCGGCAGCGAGCAGGGTGTGAAAATCGCAAAAACCACAAACGGCGGCTTGATCTATATGAACAACGCTTCCGGCGTCCTCAACGTCGAAACCGGGACAACGATGCGCAACTGTGAGTTTGCGGCCTATGATGACGGAAACAACAGCCGCGGCGGCGCGATCTACGCGAATAATGGTGCTATTAACGTGAGCGCTGGTCTGTTTTCCAACCTCTACGCCCGACACGGCGGAGCGATCTGCGCGGAGGGCCAGGCCGTTCTAAGTGTTACCGGACAAAACGGCAGCACGGTTTTTGAGGACTGCAGCACAAGCGCAAGCGACGGGACAAACAATGCCGGCGATGGAGGAGCAATCTACTATAATAATAAAAATGCGTCGAAGCACTTAATTATTAACGGCGGCACACCTGATCCCAATGATCCCGATGCATTTATTCCCGGTATATACTTTACAAGATGTTGGGCCGGATCCAACTGGGGAGACGGCGGAGCAATCTATGCAAATACAAATAAGGTCAACGATGTTACCGTTACCGGTTGTTCGTTTACGGAATGCAGCGCCAGAAATACCACTGGAAAAAACGACGATGGATTCGGTGGCGGCGGAATTGGTGTTCAGGATATCTTGCACTTGACAGTATCTCACTGCAGTTTTACTTCCTGTGATTCATTAAAGGGCGGTGCCGGTGTACTGGCTCGCGTAAAGAATAATACTGAGGATAATAGTACTGTTTCTATTTCAAACTGTTCGTTTTTGAATTGCAGCTGCAAAGCACAAGGCGGCGGGGTGGCAGCCTATACGGATAACAATGGCGCTACAGGTAGCAAAACAAAATTGTCTATTGTTAACTGCAGCTTTAAAAACTGCTCGTCCGGCACCGACAACGGCTCCGGCGGCGCGATTCAGTGTTATCTGCCGTGCATGGAATTTACTAACAGCACTTTTACCGATTGTTGGGCAGGTAAAGAGGGCGGCGCTGTCAACAATTATTTCGGAAGTAGCTATACTGCTGTGTGGGAGAACTCTTTCCTAAAGCTCACGAATTGCCGCTTCATCCGCTGCCGCGCAGAGGACCGTTATGACCCAACGGCTTTGCAGCACTACGGCGGAGGCATCAACACCAAGGTCAAGATCGTGACAGTAACTGACAGCTACTTTGAAGACTGCGTTTCAACCCTGAAGGAGGGCGGCGCGCTTCATATCGGCGGCCAGGGCGGCGGCAGCAAGGCGACGATCACGGGCAGCACCTTCAAAAACTGCACGGCGAAAAACGGCGGCGGCGCGGTGCTCTCCTCCCATGAGACGCTGATCATCGAAAATTCCTATTTCTATGGCTGCGAGTCTTCCTCGTCAAACGGCGGCGCGGTATACCATTATCAAAACAGTAGAGGTGCTTCAACGCAGAAAAATCTCACGATCAAAAACAGCACCTTCGGCGTTGACCCCAATGATGCCAACAGTCTCGGCTGCAGCGCAAACGGAAACGGCGGCGCGATCTGGACGCGGGCAACAACGGATGTGACGCTGGAGAACCTGACGATTCAGAACGCCGCAGCGGGTGCTAACGGCGGCGGCGTATATCTGGATGCTGCCGTTACAAAAGCAACTCTCACCGGCGGCAGCATCAAAAACTGCCAGGCGGTGAGCGGCAGCGCGGTCTATGTCGGAAAAGCCGCCACCTTCACCGGTGATCTCGAGGTCTCCGGCAACACGGTTTCGGATGTCAACAGCGGCGCGATCCAGACCGTTAATACCGGCAAGCTCTATTTTGAAGGAAATGTAAAGGTGGAGAACAATACGTGTAGCGCGGATTCCACCAATAAGCACGACGTTCTCATGCAAAAAAACGGCGTGGATATCATCTACACCACGGCAAACGGCCTCGGTTCCGAGGCGCATATCGGCGTGTATGTGCCGGATCAGTACTTTAACAACCGCGGTCTCGAGGGCCAGCCCTTCGGCACCTACGGCAGCAGCAATTACCTGGACGCCTTCTTCAATGACCGCGACAGCGAGCTTTACGGCTGCCAGATGTCAGCGAGCGATACTAAAATCTACTGGGGTAATTATGTCTGCAAGATCACGGACGCGGACGGCAATACCCTCACGCGCCCCAACGGCAGGTATGCTGTCTACCAGAGTCTGTCCCAGGCGCTGGACGAATTCACAAGCGTGAAGGACGACAACGAGGAAACCGGCAAAGCGGTCTACATCAAGATGCTGATCGAGGACTATACCATCCGCCAGACAGACGCGATCTCCAATTTCCCCGCCGCGGACATCACCCTGACCACGGCCTCCAAATCTGATACCAAGCACCCCTATCGCGGCACGGCAGGCACCGTCTGCACCATCTCCCGCACGTCTGGTAAGGAGCAATTGTTTAAGCTCAACACTGCCGATGCTACTTTCCGGCTTGAAAACATCACGCTGGATGGCCGAAACGACAAAACAACCGACACGGGCAACCGCAGACTGATCGAAGCCGCGCAGGGCGCCTTGGTTATCAACGGCGGCACGACGCTGCAATACGGCGTAGCCAGTAACGGCGGCGCGATCGATGCGGCAGCTGCTGCGCAGGTAACCGTCAACGGTGTGTATGATTCCGCCAGCAAGGAGCCGACGGTCAAGTTTATTAACTGCACCGGAACTGGAACTAATAAGCCGAACGGCGGCGCAATCAGAGCATACGACCTGAATATCTACAACCGCTCTGAAAATACCGGAGAGTTTGGCACAGCCTTTATCAACTGCAGCGCGTATAACGGCGGCGCGATTACCTCACTCGGAACGAGTATGACAATCAATGGGGCTTTCTTTGATTCCTGCCAGACACAGTCCGCAGGCGGGGCAATCTACCATAATAACTGGGAAGCCAATACGTCAACAACCATCAAAAACTGCGCTTTTGAGAATTGCCTGACAAATGGGAACAACTGGGCCCACGGCGGCGCGATTGAAGCCAGAACCGCGGAGCTGAGTGTGGAAGACTGCTCGTTCAAGAATTGCAGTGTCACTTCGGACGGCGGCGCAGTCTATCACGGATACGTGGATGGAAACAACAAGCCTTCCGGCAACAGAGAAAAAACCTCCATCAAAAACACCACGTTTGACGGCTGCTCCACCACAGGTTCCTATACCTCCTACAGCTTCGGCGGCTCGGTGTACACCCAGGCGAAGACCATCGAAGTGATCGACAGCAGCTTCAAAGACAGCACCTCCGCCAACCACGGCGGCGCGCTGTACTGCCAGAGCAGCGTCGAAGGCTCCGCGGCCGCCATCTCCGGCACGAGCTTTGACAACTGTTCCACATCCCGCAGCGACGGCAGCGGCGGCGCGATCTACAGCAATACCAAGGCCCTCACCCTGCAAAAGAACGGAAAAGCAGAAACGACCATCAACGCCTGCAAAGCTCCCGGCTACAGCGGCGCGGTGCACATGGAGACAAGCGGCAGTGTACTGAACATCAAAGACAGCACGGTGATCAGCGCCTGCTATGCCGACAAGGGCGGCGCGATCTATCTCCCGGCCGGTGTGACCATGAACCTCACCGGCAGCCCGGAGTTCAGCCAGAACGGCTACACCACGCAAAACGGTTCTGTCGTCAATGCCTCGGAAGGTGCCTGTATCTACCTGGCTGAAGGCAGCAGGATCAACCTCAAGGACAGCCCGAAGTTCAGCCGCAATATTCTGCCGACCCTGGACAGAATCACCAACGGCGGCATCCTGGACTACGTGCGGCAGGATGTCTATCTGGCGGGTTATGAATCCTCTGACCACAATGCTCCCAACGCGGCGTCGATCTACGTCGTCGGCGAACTGACCGGCGACACCATCTGGGTCTTGCCCGAAAAGGATCCGCACAGATTGCCCAATAAACAGTTTGCAAAGATTGCCGCCGGCGTTACCGTCAGCGAAGATACGCTGAGTCATTTCCGCAATGCCCTGGCCGACACCGTCACCGGCTGCAGTCACGGCGAATATCTGGCCGGCGTACAGGTCGGCTCAGATACCGAAAATGTCTACTGGGATAAGATGTACGTTGTTTCCTTTATGAAGAAGGACAACAAGGGCATCGCGGTCCCCGGCGCAGAGTTCACACTCTATTCAGACTCCGCTTGCACCAACCCCGTGGCGACGGCGACCTCCGCAGACGGAGAGAACGATACCGACACCCATGGCACGCTTCTCATCAGAGGCACGGTGGAGTTCACCTCCATCCGCATCGGCGCCTATTACATGAAGGAGACCGTGGTTCCCACCAGCTTTAAGGAAAACAACACGATCTATCTGGTGCTGGTCGGTTCGCCGTATTTGGAGCGCAGTACCATCAGCGAAGACCTTTGGAAAGGCAACGGACCGCTCAACGTGACGGATGCCGAGACGCTGGTTCCGCGCCATACGACGGACGTGAACAAGTATTACGGCATCTTCCCGCTGGATGCCAACGGCAAGGCGGTGCTGCGCGCCAACCTTGCCAGCAGCAATGTGGGCATCGAGAACATCCGCAACGACTACGAGGTCAGCTTTATGAAGGTGGACAGCTCCGGCGACGCACTGCCGGGCGCGGCCTTTACGATCTACTCCGCGGTCCTGGACGATAGTGGCCAGCCCGAAACATTTGCGGACGGTTATCCCAAGCTCATGCTCTGGAGCCGCGACGGTGAGAATTATCCCGCCCCTGCCGTATCCGCAGACGACACCGCCGCCTATAAGGACAAGGACAACAAAACGCTTCCCAAGGGCATGGTCTATATCCGCGAGCTGCCTCTCGGCACCTATTACCTGCTGGAGACTGCGTATCCTGAGAGAAATGGCAGAAATCGCAGAGCATACTATTACGAAAGTGACCGCGTCTTTAAGCTGGAGATCTCGGAAAGCGAAGATTCGTCAAAGGATGTTAATATTAAACTCAGTGAATGGAAAGCGAACCCGGAAGGCGAAGGGACCTTTGAAGAACTGACTAAGGATCAAAATGGATACTACGTTGTTTCCAACCAGGAGGTTGTCTGTAAGCTGACGGATTCAAACAATAATCTTCTCTATGTGAAGGGACGCGAGATCTGGGAGAACAAAGAATCTGAAGGGACGGCCAGAGTTTTCCCGGCTGTTTATTCTACCCTGGAAGAAGGTTTTTCCGCAGCCCAGAGTGGAAACTTTGTAGATGCAAAAGGAGATCCGGTTGATGTAACGGCTCTGAAACTGCAGGTGCTGAAGGATTTCACCATATCTGCTCCTATAACCTACAGCAGTAATCGTGCGCTTACGTTCACTACCGCGGCGAAAACTGCAACATCTTCAGACAGATATATCTTCAGCACAACCCGTACCAGTGATACGGCGCGGGCTGAGATTAAGCGCGCTTATAGTGAGGCGGAGGGCTCCGGAGCGTTGATTACTGTAGCGAATGGTGCAAGCCTGACTCTGCAGAACATCAAGCTGGATGGCCAGAAGTCTTCCCATACCGGCAGAGCAGTACATGTGACTGAAAAAGGATCTCTTTCCATTCTCAATAATGTACAGCTGCAGAACTTTAAGCAGGAGAAAGCGGAAACTTATATAGTTACTGAAACTGATCCTGATAATCCCGACAACCCTGCTGTCACAGAAACCACAAGCGTCCGCGGCGGTACTGTATTGATGGAGAGCGGCACCTCTATCACCATCAACGGCGGATACAACAGGTCTGTTGTCTTCTCAAACAACGAAGCCGGAAATGATTCGGACAGTGCAGCCGGTGGTGCTCTTGCACTGAGTAAGGAGTGCATCGTCAATATCCAGAATGTGCAGTTTACCGGAAATAAAGTGACTGCATCAAAAGAAGGAGAGAGTGCGAACGGTGGAGCCATTGGCGTATCCGGCATCCGATTAGATCTTACAAACGCCGTATTTCGCTCCAACCAGGCAGTGGGAGGCACTGCTGCAAATGGCGGCGCGGTGAGTCTTGAAGAGGGCGCTTCTCTGAGATGTACAGGTGGCTCATTCAGCAACAACGAAGCAAGTGTCGCAGCTGAGGGTGCTGCGGCGAACGGTGGTGCGGTCTATGCTCCGGCCGGTACTGCGATAGAGGTTAATGGCGGTATTACGATCAGCAGCAACAAAGCGACAAACGGCGGTGGCATCTACAACGGAGGCACCCTGTCAATTGACGATGCCAGAATGACGGGCAACATCGCTGCTTCCGGCGCCGGCATTTACAACAGCGGTACAGTTCGTATTTCGGAAAGTGTAATCGCGAAGAACACAGCCTCACAATATGGCGGTGGTGTGTTTAATGACGGCTCATCTGCGGCAATTACGATGCAAAGCGGCCTGATCGCTGAGAATACTGCAGAAAGCCAGGCTGGTAGTGCTGTCTATGTAAATGGCGGCAGCTTCACCATGACCGGAGGCACAATCGGAGCCGGAACGCTGAAAGGAACAACGTATGGCGTAAATAAGTCGAATTACGGTGCTGTGAGCGTGAATGCAGATGACGGGATTGAATCCAGCCTGCATTTCTCAGGTGATGTGATTGTTACAGGCAATACCAATCTTGCCGGCAAAGAGGTGATGAATGTCTACCTGCCGAAGGACAGTAATAAAGTGATCAACACGTCAGGTCTCGGTGATGATGCCAACATTGGAGTTTATGTTGCTGGCATCAGAGTAGATAACAGCTATGAGAATGATAGAAATGGAGATCCATACAGACTCCATGGAACTTACGGAGCGCCATTTGCAACAAAGGGAGAGGATAATTCCAATCTTAATAAGTTCGTAAATGACCGCAATGGCCTGGTCGGCCTGGTTGGTTCTGATGCAAGCTTGGTCTATTGGGGCAACATCATTGCCCGTGTGTCAAGTGATAGAGGGGCAACCTGGACATACTTTGGTGCACTTGAGGACATCACAAGAACGATTGAAGGTGTAGAAGAAGTAACAATCAAGGGCGCATTTAACTATGCAAATGAGCTTAATGACGGCTCTCAACCAATCATCATTGAGACATTGTTTGAGACACATGATCTATATAAACTGCCGGCTGTGGCGGTCTTCAACAGTGATCATAATGTTACACTGAGGACAACGCAGGATGATGAGTGGAATCCGGAAACAAACGGAAGCCGGTTTACAAGCACGATTACAAAGAACTTTGATGGTGACAGCAGCATGTTCTCGGTGAATGGCGGTACATTCACTGTCGAGGGGATCACGCTCGATGGAAATAACAAGGCTTCCGGGAATGGCGGTATCTTCAATGTGGCCAGTGAAAGTACTCTGACCATAGGTGATGGTGCAACGCTGACGAAGGGAACAGCTACGACCGGTGGTGCGATCTACAGTGAAGGCACTGTGAACATTACAGCCGGCACCATCACAGGCAACACTGCTGCGGATGGTTCTGCTGTGGCGCTGAACGGCCCAGGTAAAATGAACATGTCCGGCGGTGTCATTACCGGTAACAGCGCGACTTCTGCTGATGCTGAAGGCGGCGGTGCGGTGTATGTTGAATCGGATGATGATGTGAGAATTACTTTCAGTGGCGCGCCGATGGTCTATGGCAACTTTAACAGTACAACTCGCGTCCAGCAGAATGTACTTCTTCGGCATGACAGCAATGATATCATCCGGGCGAATGGACTGACCGGGGCTCCCGGAAGTATCATTGGCGTGTATGCTTCAAAGAGCCAGGAGGCAGCTCATGGCGTATTGACCATGCCGTTTGGTACCTATGAATCGGGCGATCAGGCTGCCATGAACGTTTTTGCCAACGATCTGAATGGCAAACTGACTGGCAAATACGAGGTCAGGGAAGGAAAGGAACGAAAGGAACTTGTTGTCTGGTCATATGGAGAAAAGCTCACATTTGCCGTTCAGAAGGAATGGGATGATGAAAATGCGAGCGAAGAGGAGATCGCCGGACGGACAGTATACTTCGAGTTGTACCAGGTTTCGGGCGGAACGGCAACATTTAATCATCCACTTATAGAGGCTTTGCCGGAGGACTTGCTGGTAGATGGAACGCTTGAAACGGTGTGGCCAAAGCAGCAAATAGAAGATGCAAAGACAGCTCAGAATCAGAGTGCGCCAATCAGTTTTACCCGCAGCAATGGGTTCTTCTACTATGATTCGGAGGATGATAGTAAGGATGGTTGGTATATCATTCTTACCAACTTCACTGAAAATGCAAATCAGGTTTGGGCTGACGGTCCTGCTTCAGCAATCTTTGCAAATGGTAATCACGGAGTTAGGTTTAATGAAAATTCTAATCACTATATAGATGCTGATGCTTACTTAGAAGCCCATGCAGAAGACCATGCAGAAGGCGAATACTTATGGTATAACTCTGGAAGCTATGGGAACACTGGGACACGTCCATGGCAGCTCAAAAATATAAAGCGTGGAGATGTTATCAAATATAAAGGCATCTACTATGCAGTGTGGAATGAATCTGTAACTTCAAGACCTCTTGAGGATAATCCTCGGAATGATGGTACATTATACTCAGGTCAAAATGATTGGTTCTCCATCAAAGGCGCAGGTGGTTCTTCATCCAGCGGCGCGGTAACAATTCAGTATGATACGCAGGAGAAAGCTGAGAAAAAGGAAAGTGACCTTGCAGGCTATACCGTTACACCTTACACAAACTCTTCGACACAGAGCGAAAGTGTTGAAATAATCGAGGACGGAGTGAAAAAGACTGTTACGAAGCAGGTTTTCAAGATTGACGCCTCGGATGTCAACTGGACGAAGATGATCCCGAATCTGGATGCCGATTCGTCTTACTATGTAGTAGAGCGTAAGGTTACTGAGACTGTAACGAATGAAGACGGAACCACTTCTGTTCGGGAAATGCCTTTAAAGCATACCGCCAGTGATGAAGGCATCTTTAATGTCATTTACAGTTATAATCAGACCGGAGACTCTGTCATCATCAGAAACAGCACCGGTTCGAATGGAGTTCAGGTTGGTTTCCGCAAGATCAGCAGCGATGGTTCGTACCTGGCGGGTGCTAAATTTGCACTTTATGAGAATTACCAGGATGCGGTTAATAATGTTGCAGCCAATCGAGTTACAGTGACCGGTGAGGAAGGCTTCGTTGAAGAGGACGCGAACAAGGTTACGAACATAGCAGTAGCTTACGGCACAACTTCGGCTGGGCAGACAGCTGAACAGGGCGGCAATGGCAATACTGCCACAACAACCACATCTACAGACCCGACTCCGACAGGTGCGGTGAAGTTTGGTGTGCCGGAAGGCATTTACTTCATGAGAGAGACGACGACACCTTCCGGATACGAAGCAAACAACAATACTTATTTGGTGCTTGCCGGTGAGGGGAACATGACATATGCTGATCTGCCTGAAGAAGTGAAGCAGTACTTTATCAATTCGGAATGGATCAGTAAGTCAGAGAATGGAACGGCTTTGACAGGTGAGAGCCTGGCAGCAGCTGTACAGGCGCTTCTTGACGCGCAGAACAATGCGAACGGTACACCGGAAGCTCACGCGGCTTCTATCGGAACGGCAGGTGGTGAAGAACCTGATACAACCAAGGAATTGCCAGTGAAGGGCTATGCGATCTTCCAGCTGGAAAGGAAGGAGACAACAAAGGGTGGGACAACGACAACTACGCTCTCCATCGCCCAGGGGTCCGATGTTACCAACTATGGCCTGATGAATGAGAGTACGAGAAAGAGGAAGGTTATCCTGAGGAAGACAGACTCCGGCTTCAATCCGCTTCCGGGCGCGGGCTTTACGCTATACAACGCAGACTGGACCAGACGGGATGAGACAACGGAGCATCTGGCAGCAGAAAGTCTGTCCTCCGGCGTATTCTACATCAATATGCTTCCTCTTGGACGCTATTACCTGGAGGAGACAAAGGTACCTTCGGATACTTACAGCAGCTACTCAGGAAAGTACTTCATCCTGGATGTAACGACGGAAGGGGTAGAGATGATGTCGGCTGCGGCGGAAGGAGCGCCTGCCTCGACACCTGCAAAGGTCCCAAGAGTATTTACAAAAGAAGAGGTGACTGCCCTTGGCGGAGCCTCTAAGAACAAGGCGATCCTGACCAGGGGCGGGGCGTCGGTTGCCGGAGGGAATACCACTCCTCCGAATAGTCATAACAACAATAATACGAACCCGACGGACGTTACGACCACCAACTATGAGATTACAGCACCGAGCGGTTCGTACCGTCATGGTCAGACAGTAACGGCCGTTCTAAACAAGAACGGGAAGCAGTACAATGATTCTTCCGTTTCATGGAGCAGTGATAATGAGTATGCAACCGTGAGCGGCAATCAGATCACATTTGTGAATGAGACAGACGAGGACAAAACCGTCACAATCACGGCGACGGCAGATAATAAAACGGAAGCGGTAGGAAGTGTAACGATTACTGTGAAGCCGAATACTACGGGACTCACAGTCATTCCCGCCCAAACATCGTATCGAGTAGGTGATGTGATTCAATTGATGCTTTCTGATGGTGAGAACTCTGTCTCGACCAGTGAGACGAATAGCCTGGTGCCTTCTGCCGGGAATGGGGAGATACAGTGGTATAACAATACAGGTGGTATCACGTTGCTCAAATCCGGGACGATCAAAATCACGGCAACACTCAATCAGGCGTGTAATGATATACCGGCGGGAACGTCAGAAGACGTCACGATCACAGTTGAGCCGATACAGATTACTGGAACTGTTTCCGACACTGTAATTCCAAATCAAGATTTGGATGTAGTGCTCAAGAATCCAAATAATGAGACAAAGAACTTAAGTCAGGTCGGTTATTCAGTTGTAAGCCCCTCTGGAATTACAGGAGGACCATGGCAGAAACTTAAGGCAAGTTCGGCTGGTGATTACAATGTTACGATTCGGTTCACGCAGGATGATAGATCATTCGGACTGTATACTGGTGAGACAGCCTCCTTCAATGTTTTAGTTACTGAGAATAGTGGATCCGGAAGTGGCAGTTCTACCCTTGATGAGAAATCGAAAGTACTTTTGGGTACACGGCCAGACACACAGATTATAAATCAGACAGCTGCCAATGAGTCAGACACGTGGGTACAGTTTGCAGATGAGGATGGAAATGCTTATGTGGGCGTCAAACCATCCTGGGCTCAAGATGATATAGCTTCTGTCATATACTGGAATGGAGACTATTATTATTCAGAGCAAGAGGATGGGACAAAAAAAGAAACAACAGTTCCGTCATCAGTAAACAGCTGGGAAGTGAGTTGGAAATCAGCTTTTTCAGTGTCGCATCTTGGAGATAGTGGATATCGTAATTATGGTTATGGATCATGTACATGGAAGAAATTAGAGCTGTCATGAAGCAGAAGCCGGAATGTACTGGTGAAGTATCTGCAGGAACGGGAGAAGGAGGTGATCGATATAATGATCATGTTATTCGATCAGGAATATGCTCAGGAACAGTACGGCAGAGCGCAGATGGAGGAAGGGAGAAAGAAAGGCAGAAAGGAAGGCCGAAAGGAAGGGGTCATGGAAACATTGATTCCCCTTATAAAAGATGGAGTTTTGACGTTAAAAGAAGCAGCAGCCCGTTTTGGTATCTCCGAGGAAGCTCTCCGGAAGCGCCTTTAGCATGATTATACCGCCTAAAGCTTGACCTCTGTGTAAGCTGGAATGTATCTGCAGC
>CADBZI010000017.1 GCA_902799015.1 uncultured Lachnospiraceae bacterium
GCTATCCTGATGACGAATATTTCTTTCTGAAGATCTTCGACATCAGCCGGCGGGACTACGACCGCAACCCTGCATCACACAGAAAATGTGACTGAGCCAAATAAAACCCAAATAAAATAGGAAATGATACCTGCAGCAGCGGAAATCAACATTCCCTGGTAAAATTATGCTATGATGAAACAGCGAAGCGATCCGTACAGCATGACAGAAGGAAGCAGGAAAGCGACTCGTGCAGCAGAGCAAGGGCAAAGAGCCCCGGATCCGAGTCAGGAAAGAGCAATGGGAGGATACGATTATGAGAAAACGATGGATCAGTACACTTGCCGCAGGCGCGGCAGCGGTTTTGATGCTTTCGGGGTTTGACTCCGCGATGACAGTGGATCAGCTGCAGGAGAATGCAAAGGATGCGCTCGCGCAGGTGACCTCTCTCTCCGTCAGCATGAGCGTGGTGGCGGATGCCGGCCTGAACATGAAGCAGAATACGGAGAACGGCGCATCGATGGATGTTCCGATCAACGGGACGGGCGATGTGACACTGCAGCTGAACATGGAACCGCTCCAGCTGGGCATGACGGTCAATTATGACTGGAGTGCCATGGGACAGGGCATGAACGGCAGTATGGAAATGTACGTGATCGAGAATGAGGATGGTACAGGAGCCGGCTATATGGGAAACACTGTGAACGGGCAGACACAGTGGAGTGCCGGGACTGCCGGAACTGAGGAGGTCTCGCAGATGAAGGAAGCAGTGCAGGCCGTGCTTCGCGGAGACATGTCCGCGGTGAGCACCCTGTCCCCTGACGCGAATGTGGATGCTGCCGCCATGAATGAGATACTGCAGCAATATCAGGATGTCATTCTGGACATGACCCAGATCGCGCCGCAGAGTGCAACCGTCTCAGGAAAGGAATGCTATCAGCTTACAGCGGATATCACAGGGGATTCTCTGTATCCGTTCATGGCAGATGCACTGTCGGCATCCGGAGCGCCGGTGGATGACAGCTCTCTTCCGATGGTGCAGGCGGTCATGAGTTCCATGCGCATAAAGGCGGATTCCCTGTTCGATGTTCAGACCTGTCTGCCTGTTTCCGCCAGCATCGATCTGGGAGAAAGTGATTTCTCCGCGATTGGTGATATGATCGTGAGCTCCATGGCGGGAACGGCCGGGGATATGACGGCAGCCTTTGATGTCAATGCCTTAAAGATGACAGCGGATTTCGCGTTCAATGAGCCGGTTACGATCACGGTTCCGGAGGAGGCCTTGAATGCGGCATCGGAGCCTGACAGCACCGGGACAGACACGGATGTGAATCCGGAGGATCTGATCGGAGGCCTTCTCGGGTCAGATACCGGAACGTCTGACGGCGGAACAGGTGTGGAGGAAGATGCTCCGGTACAGAACGCAGACGGATCCTACCGGATCGAGTATGAAGATTATCTCGGCAATCTTGACGCGGCAGATGTTGCTGTTCCGGATGGGCTGGCGCTTACCTACGGCTCCGGCGCGTACCTCACCTTCTCAAACGATGACTATTCCCGTCAGGTCAGCTACTCCCTGTTCTCCCGGGAGACCCCTCAGGAGACGGTGGAGAGTGATCTGGATACGAGTTATTACGAGAGCGACAGCAGCTATTCCGATATTACCCGCACCGAAGTCATGCAGACGGCACTGGCGGACGGAACACCGGTGTATTATGGATTCCGGGGGTATACGTACAATGGCTACAGTATGGGCGGAACGGTCTGTGCGCTCCAGGTCGGAGATGTGGTTGTAAAGTTTGAAATTGAGCTGGAGGATCAGTCCCGCAATACAGTTCCGGCTTCCGAGCAGGAAGTTCAGACTTATGCGGCGGTGGTGAAGCCGGCGGCCTGATTCCTGCGAGTAAGACGACAGAACAGTATGGATAGTTTGATTGAATTTTTCAAGGCCAGGCGCAAGGTAACCCTTGCCCTGGTGCTGATCAATATTGTGATCTACGCAGTGCTGGAAGCATTGGGGGATACGGAGAATTCCCGGTTTATGGTGGAGCACGGAGCGATGGCGACGTCTCTGGTTCTGGAAGGGCAGTACTGGCGGCTGTTTACCTCGATGTTTTTGCACTTCGGGTTTGAACACCTGGCGTACAATATGTTCAGCCTTTTCTTCCTGGGAGATATCCTGGAGCGCATCGTGGGACCGGTACGTTTTCTGGTCATCTACCTGCTTGGCGGACTCGGGGGAAGTCTGGTATCCTTCTTTATGAGCAGCCGCAGCGGCTTATACAGGGTCAGTGCGGGAGCGTCTGGAGCGATCTTTGCCGTGATGGGTGCCTTCTTTTATATCGCGATCCGGAACAGAAAACGCTTCGGCAAGGACGGTATGCAGCGGCTCCTTTTGATGGTTGTCCTCATGGTGATGCAGGGGCTGGTCGACCGCGGTGTGGACCAGAGTGCGCATATGGGAGGTCTGGCAGCAGGCTTCTTGCTGGGGATGATTCTGTATCACCCGAAGACCGAAGCTGCATGTTGACGATCCGGATGTATCCGAAAGCAGAAAGTCAGCTTCAAAAACTGCGTTGTTATGGAAGGAGAATGGATATGAAAGACTGCAATTGTATCTTCTGTAAAATAGCAAACGGCGAGATTCCGTCCGCGACACTCTATGAGGATGATGAGTTTCGCGTCATCCTGGATCTGAATCCGGCGTCAAAAGGACATGCGCTGGTACTGCCGAAGGAGCATTTTGCGAATCTGTTTGAGATCCCTGCGGATGTGCTCGGCCGTGCGGCGGGCGTTGCGAAGAAGGTATCGGAGAAGCTGTTCAACGGACTTCACGCGGATGGCTTCAATCTTCTGCAGAACAATGGAGAGAGCGCCGGGCAGACGGTGTTTCATTTCCATATGCATCTGATCCCGCGTTATAAGGGAGATACCGTGGGCGTCGGCTGGAAGCCGGGCACGCTGACCGATGAGGACAGAGAGGAGATTCTGGCGCTGAGCAGACAAGAGTGAGAGCGTTTTCAAAGTCTGCAGCTGGCAGATTGATCGATGAAAATCGATTGGATCAGAACAAAGAAACCGATTATGAACGGATACCGGCAGCCCAAGAACACCAACGGCGTTCTTGGGCTGCCGGTATCTTTTCCGGTCTGCCTGCGTATCACGCAAATGTCAGCAGGAACAGTCTTGCGGCCTTGGCCTGCGGCATCTGTACATGGAGCTTCTCCTCTTCCAGCCGGAAGGTACAGCATCCTTCTGACGGATACAGAACCTGGACCTTTGTGATCTGCTTTTTTCCAAAGTCAAGCGGGATCACAGCGTGGTCCGATCCGGGCGTAAAGACACTCAGATAAGCCTTATCCTCGAGCTGCAGTCCGTAAGAGAGGACATCGTCCTTGATCGTATTGAAGCCGAGCGGGAAGAACGGAAGCGCCTTCCGGATATCCGCCCGGATTTTTTTGTAGAGAGAAACACCCTCTGAGAGCAGCTGCATGCTTTCTTCCCCAAGCTTCCAGACCATACCGCTCATGTAGGGCCTCAGCAGGAGACCGTTTACCATATTGTATATGACATGCTCCTTCTCGTCTTCGTAAGGATACACCCACATACCGCCCTGCTCCGGCGTAACGGCACTGGCGACGCTGGAAGCGATGTAGGAGTTGTAGAGATAGTCGGTCTGGTCACTGGTTGACTGCAGACTCAAAAGCCGCAGCATGCCGTAATCCATACGCTGTGCGCCGGAGCCGCAGTTTTCGATGACAAGATCCGGATAATCCTTGAAAATGTCCTCATACCATTGATGCAGCGCGCGGTAGTGTTCGAGAATCGCGCCGCTGCAGCTGTCCGTGTCCAGGTCACTTCCGTATCCCATCGTGACGTTGTAATCAATCTTGAAGTATCCGACGCCGTAGTCCGCGATCAGACGGTCTATGACGCCTCTGCAGTATGCCCGGACCTGAGGATTGCGGAAGTCCAGAAGATATCGTCCGTGATCGATGTGTCTTTTTCCGTGTCGGCAGATGAACCAGCTGTCAGGCAGTGTTTTTGCCAGGCTGCATTCGGTGCCCATGACTTCGATCTCTACCCACAGCCCCATGACCATGCCCTTTTTCCTGGCATAGTCGCAGACTGCTTTCAGTCCGTTCGGGAACCGCTCTCGGGATTCCTTCCATTCTCCAACCTTATCCCACCAGAAGCCCTTGTCGTACCAGCCTGCATCGAGGCAGAAGTATTCACACCCGATCGCGGCGGCTTTGTCGATGATCGCCTTTTCCTTTTCCTCGGTCGGATCGCCCATCAGACAGTTCATATAGTCATTGAAGACGACGTTCAGCTTCTCATCGTCCGCATTTGGTCTCCGGATCGCTCTGCGGTAACGTGTCAGTGCGCCGATGGCTTCATCGACGCCGCCCTGCACAACGCCGAAGGCGGCGGGCACGGTGGTAAAGGACTGCCCGGGCTTCAGACTGATCCACCAGCCATGCTCCTGCTCGGTTGGTCCGCTGAGGGCTATGGCAAGACGCTGTCCGGGTTCGGTATCATATTCAATCAGCCATTGTCCGGAGCTTTCCACCTGGAATATGCTGGTTTCTCCGGTCTCTGTGTCGCGGGCAATCCCCATGGGAAGATATTCCACGGTAGACCAGGAGCTGACGCCGGAGTAGGCAAACCGGTTGTTTCCGAAGCCGGGGGTATTGAATCCATCCACCATCATCCGGGACAGGTTCAAAAGTTCAATGTCTTCTTCCTGCCAGCGTGTCTCACAGTCCCAGCTGTTGCGGGGAATGTAAACGGTTGTCTTATCATAATATGGGCGCTTTCCGTTTCCGCACAGGTTCTGATAGACAAAAGAGGAGACATACTCTACCGGGACGGGCTCATTCCCGGTATTCTCGAGCTCGGTCAGAACCTGTACAACAGGAATGTTTTTGAAAAGCCGCATGTGGTAGCGCGCCTGCAGGCCATACTCACTTTCCAGCGTGATGACCAGCTCCCTGCCGGCAGAGGTATCCCTGCATTCATGCCGCACATAGTGAAGATCCAGGGAGGCGCTGGAGGCATTGTGCTTGTAGCCGTGCATTTCCCTGGTGGACCGGCCGGTCACCTGAAGCTCAATGAGAGGGGAGACCGTGCGGGAAGCAGGACCGGACGAAGCGCCGTCAGCCGCAGTGTCAGCCGGTGCAGCACCGTCAGGCGCAATGCGGGATAATTCAACGACTCCGATCTCCCATATGGTAAATTCGATTGACAGACCATTTTCATTGAGACTGATATGCTGTGCCATAGCGAAACATCCTTTCTTTCATGCCATTCTTCATGCCATTTCTTTCCGTCACCCGGGAACGCTGTTTGTCCCTGCCTGCAGTTTAGGTTAATTTCAAAGAGATGTCGAGAGCAATGAGAAAACAGTGCTTTCTTGTTCCGTATGCGGATCATTGCTATACTCAAAGATACAGACTGCGTGCACACAGATCAGAAGAACATGCGGAGGTGTCGGATGAATCGATGGAAGCACAGGATCCCCGGAGGAATCTTGGCAGTCCTTTTGGCGGCTGTCTTTGCGCTCCCGGCCTACCCGAAGGCGGGAGATGAGGTGGTAAAGATTGACTTCGACGATGGGACGGTATGCGGGTTTGAGACCTACACAGAGGGCGGTGCCTGCAGCCTTGAGAATGACAATGGTGCCCTGGCGGTGAAGATCACCAGCTGCGGACATCTTGACTATGCGAATCAGGCTTACTGGGACGGTTTCTCTCTGGAACAGAACTGCCAATACCGCTACAGCTTTGACATTTCCTGCAGCATTGACCGGCAGGTGGAGTACCGGCTTCAGCTGAATGGAGGGGACTATCACGCGTACCTGGGCGAGCGGATCCGGGTCGGCCAGGAGCCTTCGCACATCAGTGTTGACTGGACGATGACGGAGGAGAGCGACCCGGCGCCGAGGCTTTGCTTCAATATGGGATTTGAGGAGGACATGGCACAGGATCCAGGAGCGCACACTGTATGGATCGATCATATCAGCCTGACGGTGCTGGATGATTCCGGCGTGTCCGAAGACGCCGGGGACGCGGCCGGAGAAAGCAGCCAAGACGGACGGGATGCAATGTTTCTATCCGTGAACCAGGCGGGATACCGGCCGGAGGACGTGAAGACGGCTTTCCTCCGTCTGGGGGACGAAGAGGCTCTCGGACCGGACGCAGTGCTCTGTGTCAAGGCGGAAGACGGCAGCAGCGTCATGGAGCTTAAGGCAGAGCCTGCCTTCTATGACGCGCCTTCCGGAGCGTTTTTGTGCAGGGCGGACTTTTCTGCGCTGACACAGCTCGGAACGTACCGGATCCATGCCGGCGCACAGGGGGAGGAAGTATACTCCCAGCCCTTTGAGATCGGTGAAGATCGATATGAAGATTTGCTCAGAAGTACCTTTCAGATGCTGTATCTGCAGCGGTGCGGGGCCAAGACCTCGCCGCCGGCCGGATCACAGGCGGAAGCATTTGCGCACGGCGCCTGCCACAATACGCCTGCGGTGATATACGGGACTGACCAGACAAAGGATGTCTCCGGCGGATGGCATGACGCGGGAGATTACGGAAGATATGTCGTATCCGGCGCAAAGGCTGCTGCGGATCTGTTTCTTGCTTGCGAGCAGTACGGGCTTGTTTCGGATGATCTCGGGATTGCGCAGAGCGGGAACGGGATTCCGGATGTGCTTGATGAAGCCAGATGGGAGCTTGACTGGATGCTGAAGATGCAGGACGGGCAAAGCGGCGGAGTCTGGCATAAGGTGACCTGCCGCAGCTTTCCGGGCGAGGTTCGGCCGGAAGAGGAGACGGATGAACTGGTTATCAGCCCGGTCTCCCTTGCCGCAACGCTGGACTTTGCCGCGGTGATGGCGAAGGCGGGAATTCTGTATGAGCCCTATGATGCGGATTTCGCCCGGAGGGCAGCGGAAGCGGCACACAGTGCCTGGAAGTACGCAAAGAGCCACAAAGGGGAGGCAGGATTCCATAATCCGCCGGAGATCAGTACCGGTGAGTATCCGGATGAAAATGTGCAGGATGAGCTTTTGTGGGCTGCGGCGGAGCTGTATCTGGCAGCGATGCCGGGCGTGAAAGCGTCCGCGGAGGACGGCAGTGAGAAAACGCAGGCGGGAATGGGGCAGTCCGGACCGGATCTTCCGGATGAGCAGGAGATTATGGACCTTCTTTCCGCCTGCCAGGAGCATGGACTTGGCTGGCAGTGTGTGGCGGACTATGCACTGCTGGATCTCGCGCTGTCAGATCGCAGCGCAGGGGCTCCATCGGAAACAGCGAAGGAGCGCCTGACGCAGTATGGACAGCAGCTCCTGGAACAGGCAGACGGCTACGGCCTGACGCTGGGAGAGGACTATCCGTGGGGCTCCAATATGACAGTGGCTGACCATGGGAACCTTCTGCTTCTGGTTTGTGCCCTGACAGGGGAGGACGCCTATGCCGGGTGCGCAAAGCAGCATCTGGACTATCTGCTCGGGGCAAATCCCACAGGATACTGCTATGTGACAGGATGCGGCACGCTTTCCCCGGAGCACCCCCATCACAGACCGTCCCAGGCAGCAGGACGTGCGATGAAGGGGATGCTGGTGGGCGGCCCCAACAGCCACTTGGAGGATCCGTATGCGCAGAACGTCCTGGCAGACGCGGCGCCTGCCCTGTGCTATGCAGACAACGCGCAGAGCTATTCCACCAATGAGGTGGCGGTGTACTGGAATGCTCCGCTGATCGCATTGCTGGCGGGATGCCTGTGATGCAGTCAGACGAGGTACCGGCTTTTTAAGGAAGAGATCTCTTCCTCCGTAAGCTTCAGACCATCCCGGATCAACCGGTCGACGGAGCCATAGGTTTCCTCCACCGCACTGTAAAAACTGTTGATGTATTCCTCCTGGGCGCCAAGCAGGTACCGCAGCGATTCGTCTGCCGGATCCCCGGCTGCACCAAAGTCCAGGCCGGCCTGCTTCTTGATGAAATCCGTCAGAAACAGGATATCATCCTTCAGATACTCGTTTGTCTTCATGTAGTCCGCGACGATGTCTTCCCGGTCTGCGCCAAGGACTTCTTCGACCAGGACAGAAGCGATGCCGGCGCGGTCTTTCCCGGCGGTGCAGTGCCACAGAACGGTTTTCTGCCCGCTCTCCAGCAGGTACCTCAGAAATCCGGCAAAGCCCGAGACGGCCTTTTCTTTCGCAAAAGAGCGGTACAGTCTGCACATATACTGCTTTGCTTCGGAGGGCTTTGTCAGATATCTGGAGAACACATTGTGGTCGGCTTCCTCTTCCCGCGTGATGCCTTCCGTCAGCTGGTCGAAGATCGGGATTCTCACAGAAACAACCCCGTCCATGACCACATCGGGATTCTCCAGGCATTCGCGGTCTGTTCTGAAATCTATGACGAGATCGACAAGATCCTGCAAGGCATTCAGGTCAGAGGGATCCAGCTTCGACAGATGACCGGAGCGGATCAGCAGTCCGGACCGTATGGATCTGCCGTCAGTCGTTTTCATGCCGCCGAGGTCTCTGATGTTCCGGAGTTTCTTAAAGGGTAATAATGTGCTCATAATGGGATTCTTTCCAAAAGAAGAATGACAGGATGCTGTAGGGGGCGCTCCCCTTCGCCTCGCCTTCAGGGCGCTTGGCGTTCACATCATCATAACATGTGTAAAATGAGCCGACAACTTGGCCGGGGCATCTTGGGCAGCTGCATTGAGATTCGTGTGAAGGATACTCTTTCATGACGATATGAGCCGCCGGATGATGGCGGCGGAATGGAGATGAATATGAAAAAAGAAGAAAAGACAAATGTTATGCGTGTTCTGGAGGGGAAGAAGACTCCCTATATCAGTCATTCCTACGAGCCGGATGCGTCCATGAGCGGAGAGGAGATCGCACAGATTCTCGGCGAGGAGGCCGGGAAGGTGTTCAAGACACTTGTGACGCGCGGAAAGAGCGGAGCGTACTATGTATTTGTGATTCCGGTAAAGGAAGAACTCGATCTGAAGAAAGCAGCGAAAGCATCCGGAGAAAAGGCAGTCAGCATGATCAGGCAGAAGGAGCTGCTTCCGCTGACCGGGTATGTACACGGGGGCTGTTCTCCGATCGGCATGAAGAAGCATTTCCCGACCTTTATCCATGAGACGGCACCTGCGCTGGAGAAGATCTTTGTAAGCGCAGGAAAAGTCGGATACCAGATTGAGCTGGATGCAAAAGACCTGATCAGCATTGCGCAATGTACTGCCGCAGACCTCTGTTAATCCTGCCTGCCATGGAAGGAGACGCTCAGCATCGTCATGTCGTCAAACTGCGGTGCTTCTCCGACGAACTTGTCTACAGCGCAGGCCACTTCATTCAGCAGCGCTTCGGGCGCTGCACCGGCATGCGCGTTCAGGGCTGACAGCGTTCGCTCCGTTCCGAACATATTGTTTTGAAGATCTGTCGCTTCCGCGATCCCGTCCGTGTATACAAAGAGTGTGCTGCCCGGCTCCATCTTCATCTCATATTCCTTGTAATGGAGGTCTTCCATCCCGCCGATCACCAGACCATGAGGATCCCTGACCAGCTCAAATTCTCCGTCCGGCTGCTTCAGCATCGGGTATTCATGTCCCGCGTTTGCCGCGGTAATCATACCGCTGGAAAGATCCAGTACCCCGAGCCAGACGGTGACAAACATTTCTTCCTTGTTGCTGCGGCAGATCTGGTTGTTGACTTTTTCCAGCACCTCTCCCGGCTTCATGCCGGTCAGCGTGTAATTCTGCAGCATGATCTTTGACATCATCATGAAGAGTGCGGCAGGAATTCCCTTCCCGGACACATCGGCGATTACCAGAGCCAGGTGATCCTCATCAATCAGGAAGAAATCGTAGAAGTCTCCGCCGACCTCCTTGGCCGGCTTCATGCTGGCATAGATGTCGAACTGCTTCTTATCAGGCAATGCAGGGAACTCGGAGGGGAGCATGTCTGCCTGAATGCGTCTTGCCAGGTCCAGCTCCGTCTTCAGACGCTCTCTTTCGGCGGTGATCGCCGCATTCTCAAGAAGGTAATGCTTCAGCCTGACATCCATCTCCTCAAAGGAATGCGCCAGTGCTTCGATCTCATCGTTCGTATGGATGTCTGCCTGGAACGAGTTTCCTTTCTCCAGAGAATCCACCAGGCCTGTGACAGCCTTTTTCAAAGATACGATGGGGCGGATGATTCTGTGCTGGATGAGGAAATAGTAGATGATCATACAGACGAACAGAATCAGGAAGATTGCACCGATCACATTCAGGCACATCCGGATGATGGCGCCTCTCATATCGGACAGATTCAGATCTACGCCGACAACTGCAACGATATTGTTGTCACTGTCAAAAACAGGGGAAAATGCGGTGGCGAGCGGATGGCCAAGGTATCCGTGGTCCAGGAACAGGGAATCGTCCCAGGTAAGGTTCATGACGGCCATCATGGCCTCTTTTTCTCCTTTCGTGTAGGTGTCATGCTCAAGGAACTCCGCCTGCTGCTCCAGGTCTTTCGCTTCCTGTTCTGAGAGCTCGATCGTAGTGACATCCAGATGGAACACATCCCAGAGATATACCATATCCTCTTCCCGGGGAACCACGACATAGATGTACCGCAGATTGGCATAACTGACGGAGGTTTCCAGCAGTGTATAAATCCTTTTGTAATCGTCGCTGTTGACAGCATCTGCTTTTTTGTCTTCCAGCACCAGGGCTTTTTCGCCGGAAGCCGACGGATCGTCCAGCTGCAGATATTTCTCCACCAGATCTCCGTCAATGTTGGTGGAAGCCATTTTTGCATAGGAATACGCATAATCCTGATAGATTTCAAGCATCCGGTCATAAAGCTGGAGACTGGCGGCGGCGCTGGTGCCGATGATCATCAGGACTGCCATCAGCAGCATGCTGAGCAGACTTCTTCTGGCAATGGAGCGCTGCACTGGTTTTTTGGAGACATCGGTGTTTTCAGTCATGCAATTTCTCCTCAGTCTTTCCCTCTGTGCCAAGCAGAATCTGTCCGCAGGCGAATAGAATCACAATGTTCCAGAGAGTCAGGATAATCAGGTATACAAACAGATTCGAAAAAAGGGACCGCCGCAAAAGAATGCAGCTGCCGGCCATCATGAGACACAGAATCAGGATCCGCTTTCGCGGGATGGGTCTTTTCATTCCTTTCAGACAAAGGAGCGTGGCAGTCAGCCAGGCAGCCATTGTCAGGAACCGGAACACAATGATCAGGTACCTGAGGGACGGAAACACATACAGCCTGCAGTTCATGTAACACTCGGAAAGATAGGAGAGAACGCCAAGAAGAAAAAGGCTGAAAACCATCAGACTGAACCTTTTGTCCGAATGATAGAAGGCCAGATATTCTTCCGGGATCAGCTGCGTCATATGCGCATTGACATACCCTCCCAGGAGCAGGATGAAGAAGATCCAGTAGAACCAGAACAGGAGAAGGATGACAGCTGCCAGGCTTCCGTAAAGATGCGTGAAGCTGTTGAACAGACTGACATAGACCCGGATCCCCATGGAGAAAAATACCCATCCGGCGGATGCGAGAAAAGCCCCGGGAAACTGCCGGGCAAAAGACCGCCTGCCGGAGGGCAGGGACGTATAGACATAGCCAAACAGGGCGAAGCCGGCCAGAAACAGGGCAAGGTACTCTATGAGGGTTGAGACCCCCGCCTTCCAATGAATCTGCGGGAGGGCGCTTTTGAGAAGCTCGCTGATGCGGCCGCTGAAAATCAGATAGATTGCAGCGCACAGAAAAACCATGAGCACAAGGGTATAGCCGAAGGAACGCACCGTCAGCTTCAGAAACCCTCTTGTTTCCTTTTCTTCATACATCGAATTGAGACCTTCTATGAGAGCCGCAACTCCGCGGGATGCAGTCCACAGAAGAAGGAGAATGGAGACGGAAAAAGCCGCGGCGGAATGATCAAAAGCCTCTCGGACAATACTTCTTGTAATCGGCACAGCACCGGGGGGAAGAATCTCCTGAAAGAACTGCATGACATTGTCGGCGCTGATTCCGAAAAACGGAACGACGGAAGCAAGCAGAATCAGAAGCGGAATCAAGGCCATGAAAAAGAAGAACGCAATGCTGGACGCATGCGTCCGGATATTCCGGCCCATGATTCCGCGGATCAGTTTTGAGAGAATCTCTTTCATATCACCTTTTATCTGCCTGAACGGCTCTCCTCTGTGCGAAAGCAGCGATGCCGCTATGTCTGCGGCTATTATACCACAAAGGAACTACCGCTCATGAAACGATGTTCCATGACAAAAAGAAAACAATATGCTAACATGAAAGATACAGGAAAGAGCACAGTGCTCTTATATTCAGATACCATTGTTATCACAACGGACAGGAGGAATAAGATGAAGGATTATTTTGATCTGAAGGGTCAGGTTGCGATTGTGACGGGCTGCTCTACCGGACTTGGCGTGCAGATGGCCAAGGCGCTGGCCAATCAGGGTGCCGCGATTGTAGCCGTTGCCCGCCGCCAGAACATGATCGACGCTGTCGCGAAGGAGATCGCGGATGAATTCGGCGTGAAGACGCTTGCGGTCCGCTGCGACATCACGGACACAGCGGCGGTGGAAGACATGGTCGATACCGTACTGAAGGAGTTCGGAAGAATTGATATCCTGATCAACAACGCCGGTACGGGCGCTGTGGCTCCGGCCGAGGATATTACGGACGAGCAGTTTGGAAATGAGATGAATATTGATCTGTTCGGTTCCTTCCGCGTTGCCCGCGCAGCTGCGAAGAAAGCGATGATCCCTGCGAAGTACGGACGCATCATCAATATCGCATCCATGTATGGCCTGGTCGGCAACAAGATCGCCGGTTCCGCGCCTTATCACGCGGCAAAGGGCGGTGTGGTGAACATGACCCGCGCGCTTGCTGCGGAATGGGGAAAATACGGCATCACGGTCAACTCCATCTGCCCGGGCTACTTCTACACCGATCTGACCCGTGACACGCTGAATTCCGACTTCTTCCAGCAGAATGCGAAGACGATGATTCCGGAAGAGCGTTATGGCGAGACCGGAGAGCTGGATTCGGCTGCGATCTTCCTTGCATCCCCGTGCTCCAGCTATGTCACCGGCGTGAACCTTCCGGTGGACGGCGGATATACAGCCATGTAATATCCGGCAGACCTGCCTGAAGCAGGTTCGTGAAAAGGAACTGCCGCATTTGCCAAGAAGATGCTGTTTCTGCATCGAGGGCAAAGTGCGGCAGTTCCTTTTTTTATTATCGCGTTATTATCGTATCGCGTTATTATCGCGGAAATGTACCATACGGGAGTGTTGGTGCGTGCATTTTATGAGAATGAACGCAAGCAGCAAAAAAACATGTTCATTTTGTAAAAAAGACTATTTACAAATGCGTGCATTATGCTATCCTTTAAACAAGTGAGCTTCACTTGCGATATTGTATAGAGATTACAGCAGGAGGATGAATGGATGTTTGATGAGAGCAAAGTGTTTCTTGGAATTGCCCCGATCGGCTGGTGCAACGATGATATGCCGGAACTGGGAGCGGAAAATACCTTCAAGCAGATTGTCAGTGAGATGGCCCTGGCGGGATTTACGGGCTGTGAGATCGGAAACAAATATCCTTCCGATCCGGTTGAATTGAAGAAGGCGTTGGATCTGCGCGGGATGAGAATTGCCAGCCGCTGGTATTCTTCCTTCCTTCTGACCCGTCCGATCGAAGAAGAGGAGAAGGATTTCATCGCCAACCTGGACTTCCTTGCGGCAGTCGGAGCGAACCGAATCAATGTCAGCGAGCAGAGCTATTCCATTCAGGGGAAGCAGGATGTGCCGATCCTGACCGGCGGACATAAGCATGTCATGAATGATGAGGAATGGGACCGGTTCACAAAGGGACTGAACCATCTCGGAAAGATCGCGAAGGACCGCGGCTTTAAGCTGTGCTTCCATCATCACATGGGAACGGTCGTGCAGACGAGCGAAGAGACCGACCGCATGATGAAGAACACGGATCCGGAACTGGTCTTTTTGTGCTATGACACTGGACATTTTACATTTGCCGGAGAGGATCCGCTGACCATGCTGAAGAAGTACGTGGACAGAGTCGGACATGTTCATCTGAAGGATATGAGGCTGGATGTTGTGGAAGAAGCGCGCAGGAACAACTGGAGCTTCCTGCAGGCGGTCAGAAACGGAGCCTTCACGGTTCCCGGCGACGGCGGCGTGGACTTTGACCCGATCTTCCAGCTGCTCGCACAGGGCGGATATACCGGCTGGCTGCTGGTGGAAGCCGAGCAGGATCCCGCGAAGGCGGAGCCGCTGGAGTATGCGATCAAGGGAAGAAAGTATATCAAAGAGCATACAGGACTTTGAAACCCAGGTCCTTTGAGGCAAGAGCAATCTACGGATGAATTATCAGGAGGGAAGAAAATGGCAAAAGATCTTAAGATAGGTATCATCGGATGCGGCGCAATCGGAAAGGATCACTGCAGAAGAATCATTCAGACGGTTCCGGGCGCAACGGTTGTGGCGGTCAGTGATTATGTAGCGGCAGCCGCGGATGAGACAGCGGAAATGTACGGCATTCGTTCCTTTGGAAACAACTGTGACGAAATGATCAAAGACCCTGAGGTAGAGGCGGTTGTCATCACCTCGATCGATCCCACCCACCATGATTATGTCATGAAGGTTCTTGCCGAGAAGAAGTGGTGCTTCTGTGAGAAGCCGCTTTCTCAGAACGCGAAGGACTGTGAGGAGATCATTGCAAAAGAACTGGAGATCGGCAAGAAGATGGTACAGGTTGGCTTCATGCGCCGGTACGACAGAGGCTACGCGGAGATGAAGCGCATCATTGACTCCGGAGAACTCGGACGCCCGATCCTGATCAAGGCAGCACACCGCAATGTTTCACAGGGTCCCGGATTCAAGACGGAAAACGGTGTCACCAACGTGGCGATCCATGAGCTGGATATCTGCCGCTGGCTGCTTGGCGAGGAGTATAAGGACGTACAGTGTGTGCGTGTGCGCCAGAGCGCAAACTCCAACAAGGGCTATGACAACCCGCAGGTCATGCTGATGCGCACGAAGAATGACTGCTTCATCGATGTGGAAGTACAGGTTGCCGACGGGTATGGCTACGATATCCAGTGTGAGGTGGTATGTGAGAATGGTACCGTGAAGCTGCCGGATCCCTATGCGGTTGTAAGACGTTCGCGTCCGGACATCACGAAGGATCCGGGTGAGACGATGCCGATCATGACAGACTGGAAGGAGCGCTTTATCGAAGCATATGATATTGAAATGTGCGAATGGGTAAAGTCCGTGCACGAAGGAACCCTGAAAGGCCCGTCTTCCTGGGACGGATATGTAGCATGCGTGGCCGGCGATGCGCTGAACGCTTCCAGAGGAACCTCGCAGTTCCTGCCGGTGAAGACCATCGAGAAGCCGGATCTGTATAAGTAAAAAACGCTTCTTGGTTTTGCGTCCAGCACCTTTGCTGCCGGAGCTGCTTCGTGCTGCCAGGGTGCTGGTTATGGCAAAACAAAAACAGCGAAAAGAGGCCAGAAGGCATGAAAGTAACAATGCAAAAGATCGCAGATGCGGTCGGAGTTTCCCGCGGAACAGTAGACCGTGCACTCCATCACAGAGGAAGAATCTCCCCGGAGGTGGAAGCACGTATCTTTGATGCTGCGCGGACCATGGGGTATGCGCTTCCTGAGACGGATCAGGAGGATCCGGCAGCAGGCGGCTCAAAAGAGATTCGAATCGGCGTGGTGACCTATCTTTGCAATGCGGGATTCATGCGTGAGATCAACAGAGGAATTGCGCAGGCGTCGGAAGAGCTTGCGGAGAGAGGCGTCCGGGTGATCCTCAAGGAAAGCCGGGCGGTAGATGAGAAGGAGCAGCTGAAATTTCTGGAGGAACTGGATCAGATGAACCTGGACGGACTGGCTGTTATGCCGATCGACACAGGGGCGATCCGGAAGAAGCTCTATGAACTGTCGGAAGAGCCGCTGCCTCTGGTGATGTTTAACTCCAAGCTGTCCGGCATTCCCAGGCTTTGCTACGTCGGAATGGACAATTTCCAGAGCGGCAGGGCTGCGGCAGGACTGATGAACATGCTGACCGGAGGGAAAGGCCGGATCCTGGTGATTACGGGCAGCTTCGGAAACCAGCTGAACAATGCACGTGTGGAGGGATTTGCAAAGGAGATCAAGGACTCTTTTCCATCCCTTTCGATTGCGGCGGTTCAAAGCTCCTATGACAGTGAGGAAGAAGTGAAGAAGATCATCGAGGATGCCATGCAGAATCTCCCGGAGATCAGCGGGATCCTTGTGGTCTCCAGCGGGCAGACGGGGATTCGGGATGCGCTGGACGCGCTGCCGCCTGACAGGCGCCCCGCTATTGTGATCTACGACCAGACTCCGAAGAATGAGAAGCTGCTCAAAGATGACATGGCAGACTTTCTGATCGATCAGAGTGGATTTGAACAGGGATACAGACCGTTGCATATCCTGACAAATGCGATCAGCCGGGGCATTCTTCCGGAAAAGCCGGAGGAATATACGGAGATCAGTATCCGGACGAAATACAATTTATAAAGGCACGCAAAATGCGTTCATTTCATATGAAGAACGCAATATAATACAAAATGCACGAATATGAACGCACTGAATTGGAGATTCTGCCAATAGACAGGGGCGTAAATATACCGTATATTTTAGGAAAGAATATACGAGAGCATAGGAGAGACTAGTTGCGTGCAACAAAAAGATGCACGCAAACCGGAACAGACGGAACAGGCAGATCCCTGCTAAGCTGCAGGACAGGAAAAACGCAGGAAACAGGAATTCTGAATAAAACAAGGAGGAAGGTACATGAAGATCGCATTTGATGTGGATGTACTTGCGAAGCAGATGAGCATCACGGATATGGTTCACAAGGTCGCAGGCTGGGGCTACAAGTATATCGAGCAGTCCCCCCATCCGAGGATCAATCCTTTCTATAAGCATCCGCTGTTTTCGAAGGAGTGCGAGGCGGAGTACAGGAATGCTCTGAAAGAGACCGGCGTGGAGATCTCATCGTTTATTGTTGTCTACCGCTGGTCAGGTCCGACCGAGGAACAGCGCCAGCATGCGGTTGCCAACTGGAAGAGAATGATCGAGATCGCGGTGAACATGGGAGTGCCGGTCATCAATACGGAGTTCTCCGGAGACCCCAACCAGCAGGAGATCTGCAACGGGATGTTCTTCCGTTCCATGGAAGAACTGCTTCCGATCATTGAGAAAGAGGGACTCAGGGTTGAGATTCAGTCTCATCCGTATGATTTCTGCGAGCTCAACGATGAAGCCTGCGATATCGTCAAGTCCTTCCGCTCCAAAAACCTCGGTTATGTTTACAGCGCATCCCATGGTTTCTTCTATGACCAGGGCAAGGGCGATGTCCGTCATATGCTGAAGTATGCGGGAGACGAGCTGACCCACGTGCTGTTCGCCGACACCTACAATCAGACAAAGGACTGCCGTTATATCCTGAATCCGCCGTGGCTCAATCAGAGAGGCAGAGCGGATGTGACCATCCACCAGCATACGGCGATGGGCGAAGGAGAGGTTGACTTCGACGGCATCTTTGAAACGCTGCGTGAGATGGATTTTGCGAACCGGCAGCTGAAGAGTGACGCGCCGAAGGCTGGCGGTGACTCGATCGCCTGCGTGTCCTATTTCGGATTCCCGGAGAAGATGGACGTTCAGGCGCCTGAGGCAAGAGAGCGGATCGAGCGGGAACTGCTGGGATCCTGAACAACGCGTGAACCCAATGAGAAAGGAGACAGTTGATGGAGAAAACAATCAGACTGACAACGGCACAGGCGATCGTAAAGTTTCTGGATCAGCAATATGTGTCGAGAGACGGAGAAGAAACAAAGTTCGTGGAGGCATTCTTCACACTGTTTGGCCATGGAATCGCGGTCGGACTCGGCGAAGCGCTTGACACGAATCCCGGAAGCATCAAGGTGATGCAGGGAAGAAACGAACAGGGCATGTGCCACTGCGCAATCGCGTATGCGAAGCAGAATGACCGGAAGAAGATCATCCCCTGCGCATCCTCGATCGGCCCCGGCGCGGCCAACATGGTCACCGCCTGCGGTACCGCGACGGTCAACAACATTCCGCTGCTGGTATTCCCTTCGGATACCTATGCGTCCAGACAGCCGGACCCTGTGCTGCAGCAGATTGAGCAGAGCAACTCCCTTGCAATTACGACGAACGATGCGTTCAAGCCGGTCTGCAAGTATTGGGACCGGATTCAGCGTCCCGAGCAGCTGATGAGCGCGCTGATCAATGCGATGCGCGTGCTGACTGACCCGGCTGAGACCGGCGCGGTGGCGATTGCCCTTCCGCAGGATGTGGAAGGAGAAGCGTATGACTATCCGGAAAGCTTCTTCGTAAAGCGGGTACACCGGATCACCCGGCCCTGGAAGATGTCGCTGAAGTCATCAAGGCTTCCAAAAAGCCGATCGTCATCATCGGCGGCGGCGTGCGCTATTCCGAGGCGGGCGAAGAGGTTGAGAAGTTCTGTGAAGAGTTCGGCCTTCCGTTCGGTGAATCGCAGGGAGGAAAGAGCGCCCTGAGGTCCAGCCATCCTTACTGCCTGGGCGGCATCGGTGTTACCGGAACCTCCGCGTCCAACAAGATCGCAAAGGAAGCGGACTGCGTAATCGGAATCGGCACCCGCATGACAGACTTCACCACCAGCTCCAAGTGGCTGTTCCGCAATGAGAATGTAACGTTTGCGGCCATCAATATCAGCCGCTTCCATGCATATAAGTTTGATGCCGTCAAGGCTGTGGGCGATGCCAGGGAGACGGTGAAGGCGCTGAGCGTCCTTCTGAGGGAAGCAGGCTATCATTCCGCATACACCACGGAAATTGAGGAAGCAAAGAAGGAGTGGGACGATGAGCTGGAGCGCCTTGGCGGCATTGTCTGCGAAGGTCCCGATTTCGAGCCGATCATCAAGGCAAGAGATGCACGCACCATTCCGGAGTTTGTGAAGCTGTACGGCACTTCTCTGACACAGACCGCCGCGCTCGCGACGCTGCGTGCGATCATGGAGCCGGGAGACAATGTCGTCTGCGCAGGCGGATCTCTTCCCAGCGACCTGCAGAGAGTCTGGAAGACAGACAAGATCGGCGGATACCATGTGGAATACGGCTATTCCTGCATGGGATATGAGATCGGCGCTTCGATGGGTGTGAAGATGGCGCAGCCTGAGGTCGAAGAATACACGGTAGTCGGAGATGCCGGATTCCAGATGCTCAGCAGTGAGCTCGGAACCATTATGCAGGAGAGAGTCAAGACGAATATTCTTGTTTTCGATAACTGCGGATTCGGCTGCATCAACAACCTTGAGATGACACACGGCATCGGCTCCATTGCGACGGAATTCCGTTATACCGACGGAAAGAAGCCCTGCGGAGATCTGATCCCGATGGACTACGCGAAGATCGGCGAAGCCTATGGCATGAAGTCCTACACCTGCCGCAGCGTGGAAGAACTGGCGGAAGCTTTGAAGGATTCCAAAAAGCAGACCGTTGCCTGCCTGTTTGACCTGAAGGTTCTGCCGAAGAGCATGACAGACGGCTACGGATCCTGGTGGAATGTCGGTATTGCCGCCACCTCGGAGAAGGAGAGCGTCAGGGCGGCTGCCGCTGAGGTCATGGAATACAGAGAGCAGGCAAGAAAGTATTAAGCGAGGAAGCGCAGATGGAGAAAAAAGTGTTTGGTTACCCCTCCTTCAATGAGCAGGGGGAAAAGATTCTGACAACCTATGACAATGAATACGCGGACATGCTGATGGACATCCGGGTATACCGGATGAAGAGCGGCGAAAAGAGAACCTTCCGGCGCGAAGGCGAAGAGATTGCCGTACTGCTTCTGTCCGGAAAGATCGCATTTTCCTGGGAAGGGAATACTGCTGAGGTTTCCAGAAAAGATGTCTGGACCGAAGGACCCTACGCATTGCATGTTTCTTCCGGCGTTCAGGCGGACGTGGAAGCGGTGGAAGACAGCGAGATTCTGGTGCAGTGCACGCACAACGACAAAGCATTTGCCGCCAGACTGTATGAGCCGAAGGATGCCCCGTGGGGATATTCCAGTGTCGGGAAGTTCGGCAACGTCGCGAAGAGAAGAGTCAATACGATCTTTGACCACGACATCCAGCCGGCATCCAATATGGTTCTGGGAGAGGTGCTGAATGACCGCGGCAACTGGTCGGGCTATCTCCCGCACAGACATCCCCAGCCGGAGACATACTACTTTATGTTTGACAGGCCGGAAGGATTCGGCGCAAGCTTTGTCGGAGATCAGGTCTTCAAGAGTACGGACGGAAGCTTTTCCGCGATTCCGGGCGGAGAACTTCATCCGCAGGCGGTTGCTCCCGGTTTCCAGATGTATACCTGCTGGATGATCCGGCACCTGGACGGGAACCCCTGGCTGCAGACAGACCGCTGCGAGGATGAGCGGTACGTCTGGATGCATGACGCAAAGTTTGAGTAAATGACAGAATCGGTGCCCCCTGGCAGATGAGAGGCTGAACGGGCATGGAAAAGAACAATCGATTCATTTCACATAGAGCCAATGCAAAAAAAGGAGGACATTATGGCGAAAATCAAAGTTGGTGTTGCAGGTTACGGAACCATCGGACAGCGTCTGGCAGACGGCGTTGCAATGCAGGGAGACATGGAGCTGGTCGGAATTGCGGATCTTGCCCCGACTCTTTCCCTTCAGGCGCTGCGTGAGAGAGACATGATCGGCGCAAACGGCGTGAAGTATAACCTGTATCTGGTTGACGGCGCCGATGAGGCGGCATTCCAGGCAAAGGATATTCCGGTGGCGGGCAGCTTCGCGGATCTGTGCCAGAAGGTTGATATCATGCTGGATTCCGCACCGGGCGGCGTCGGCGCGAAGAACAAGGAAAACTACTATGACAAATATGGCGTGAAGGCGATCTTCCAGGGCGGCGAGAAGAATTCCGTCGCGGACGTCTTCTTCCACGGCTATGCCAACTATGAGAAGGGACTCGGCCAGAATTATCTGAAGCTGACCAGCTGCAATACCACCGGACTGATTCGCTCCGTTGACTGCCTGGATCGTGCGTTCGGCATCGAGAAGGTTGCCATCACCATCATTCGCCGTGTCGCGGATCCGGGTGATTATCACCGCGGACTGACCAACGCGCTGCAGATGGACAAGGCTCCGTCCCATCAGGCCGTCGACCTGATGACAATTATGCCGCATGTCCATGCAACGGGCATCCTGGTCCATACGCCGGTTACCCACGGACACATCATCACCGTGCTCGCGACTGCGAAGGATGGCCGCAAGATCACGAAGGAAGAGGCGCTGGCAGCGTTCCAGAAGCATCCGCGTATCCGCGTCGTCTCCATCGACGAGGGATTCAAGGGCAATGCTTCCCTGTTCAAGTATGCAAGAGACCTGGGCAACCGCCGCGGCGATATGTATGAGATCGGCCTCTGGGAGGATTCGATTGTTGAGTCCGGAAATGACATCATGTACGCGATCAACATTCCGCAGGAGAGCGTAACGATTCCGGAGACCATGGATGCGATCCGTGCTTCCATGAAGATGCAGCTCACCCGCGAAGAGGGTACCGCTGAGACCAACAAGTATCTGGGAATCGGCAAGTTCAAAAAGTAATATACTTGCCCGGGGCAAAAGATCTTTTGTCCCGGGCAGCATCCACATTTTCATACACAAGACCGGGAGAGAATCATGAGATTTGGTATTAATACGATTGACGAATTTGAACTGAGCGGAAAGACGGTTCTTTGCAGAGTTGACATGAATCAGCCTGTAGACAGAGCCACAGACAGCCTCAGGAGCACGCAGAGAATCGAGGCCTGTGCGCCGACTCTGAAGGAGCTTTCGGACAAAGGAGCGAAGGTTGTCGTGATGGCCCATCAGGGCAGCGATATCGAATACCAGAATTTCTACTGCACCAGACCGCACGCGAAGGTTCTTTCTTCTCTGATCGGGAAGGAAGTGAAATGGGTCGAGGATGTATGCGGCCCCACAGCCCGCGAAGCGATTGCCGGCATGAAGGACGGAGAGATTCTGCTGCTGGATAATGTACGTTTCTGTTCAGAGGAACAGACTTTGTTCGAGCTGAAACTGAAGCTGACCCATGAGGAGCAGGCAAAGACACAGGTCGTGAGCAAGCTTGCCCCGCTGGGAGATCTCTATGTCTGTGATGCCTTTGCCGCGGCTCACAGAGATCAGCCGACGCTGTGCGGATTTGAACAGGTGCTTCCGTCCGCGATGGGCAGACTGTTTGAGAAGGAGTACTGCGTGATCTCCGAGCTGATGGAGAATCCCCAGAAACCCTGTGTGTTTGTGCTGGGCGGATCGAAGATCAGCGATGCGTTCATCATGATGGAGACGGTCTTGAAGAGCGGCAGCGCGGATAAGGTTCTGACGGGCGGCCTGGCAGGCAATATTCTGCTCCATGCCGTCGGAAAGAAGATCGGACAGAAGAGCGTTGACTTTATCTACGCAAAGAATTACGAGGATTATATTCCGAAGGCAGCCGCGCTCTATGAGAAGTACGGGGACAGAATTGTCCTTCCGGTGGATCTGGGCGGCGTTGAGGAAGGAAAGCGCGTCGAGTATACGCCGGAGAATGTGCCGGATGATTTCTCGGCCATCGACATCGGCGCAGAAACGATCCGCCTGTACTGCGATGCCATAGCGAATGCGAAAACCGTGTTCGTCAATGGCCCCATGGGCGTTTTCGAGGAAAGTCTGAGCGAAGCCGGAACAAAGAAGATCTTCGAGGCACTGGGCGATACGAAGGCCTACACGGTTGTGGGCGGCGGTGATTCCGTGACGGCTGCGAAGAAGTATAAAGTCACGGATCAGCTTGGCTATGTCTGCACGGGCGGCGGAGCGCTGATCCGCTTCCTGACGGGCGAGGAGCTGCCGGTTGTGAAAGCGCTTCGGCATGCGGCGAAGGCATTTCCGGTTTCTCTCAGTGAGTAAGGTGCCGCCTCTGCCGGCGGTGAGTAAAGGAGACAGAATCCTATGCGAATGGAATTCGGCTACGGAAAAGGAACACAGACGGTAGAGATTCCGGATCAGAACCTGATCGCGGTTCTGACCGCCAATGAGATGGAGCATGCCAGAAGAGGCGCGGACGCGATTGATTATGCGCTGGAGCATCCGATCGGCGCCGGGAAGCTTCGTGAGGTGGCGAAGAAGGGACAGAAGGTCGCGGTGATTACCAGTGATATCTCCAGACCTCTTCCAAGCTATGAGGTTCTTCCTTCTGTGATCAGAGAATTGAATGAGGCAGGGATTCCGGATGAGGACATCACGGTGGTGTTCGCGCTGGGATCTCACAGGCATCATACGGAGGAAGAGAGACGGCATCTGGCCGGCGACGCCATCTTCGAGAGAGTGCGCTGCATCGATTCGGATCCGGAGGATTGCATCCATACAGGGACTTCCTCCAACGGAACCCCCTTTGACTTTTCACGGAGCGTTGTGGAGGCGGATTTCCGCGTTGCGCTCGGCAACATTGAGTTTCATTATTTTGCCGGCTACTCCGGCGGCGTGAAGGCACTGATGCCGGGCGTATCGACGCCTGCGGCGATCCAGGCGAACCATTCCCTGATGGTATCGGAGAATGCATGCGCGGGGAAGCTGGAAGGCAATCCTGTCCGGCAGGATCTGGAAGAGGCCCTTGCCTTCTGCCCGATTCACTACATTGTGAACGCGGTTCTGGATGAGCATAAGCACATCGTATATGCAGTGGCCGGGGACGTGATCGAAGCACACCGGGCAGGCTGCCGGTATCTGGATCAGATGTACCGCAAGCCGATCCCCGCAAGAGCGGATATCGTTCTGGTCTCACAGGGCGGAGCGCCGAAGGATGCCAACCTGTATCAGACACAGAAGGCACTCGATAACGCCAAGCATGCCGTGAAAAAAGGCGGAACCATGATTGTGATCGGTGCCTGCAACGAGGGCCTGGGAAGCGCGCGCTTTGAAGAATGGCTGACAGGCGCGCCGACCGCACACTCCATGGTGGAACGGATCGGAAAGGACTTTCAGCTGGGCGGACATAAGGCTGCCGCGATCGCGATGGTTCTGGAGAACGCACGGATTGATCTGGTCAGTGAGATGGAGGATGACTTTGTCAGAAGCATTTTCCTGAATCCGCAGCCGGATGCGCAGACTGCGTTTGATGAAGCGATGGCACGTTACGGCGATCAGGCAACGGTGATCGCGATGCCGTTCGGAGGCGCTACTTTGCCGATGCCTCCGGCATGACGAGAATATGATCCGGCATGACGGAACATACCGGATGCCGGAAGGAACGCTGCAGGAAAAAAGGAAGGAGAAAACAGCGATATGGATTACGCAAAAGAGTCACTGCGCCTGCATGAGGAATGGAAGGGCAAGATTGAGGTTGTGGCAACCGTGCCGGTCGCGACAAAGGACGATCTGTCTCTGGCCTATACGCCGGGCGTCGCACAGCCCTGCCTTGAGATTCAGAAGGATCCGCTGAAGTCTTATGAGCTGACAAGGCGGCACAATATGTGCGCTGTCATCACGGACGGCACGGCAGTTCTGGGACTGGGCGATATCGGGCCGGAAGCCGGCATGCCTGTTATGGAAGGAAAATGTGTGCTGTTCAAGTCTTTCGGCGATGTGGACGCATTTCCGCTATGCGTAAAGACGAAGGACGTGGATGAGTTTGTTGAGACCGTTTACAACATCTCCGGCTCGTTCGGCGGCATCAACCTTGAGGACATTGCCGCACCGCGCTGCTTTGAGATCGAGCGGAAGCTGAAAGAAAAATGTGACATCCCGATCTTCCATGATGACCAGCACGGAACTGCCGTCATCACCCTGGCGGGACTTCTCAATGCGCTGAAGGTCGTAGGCAAGAAGAAGGAAGGGGTTAAGATCGTCACGTCCGGCGCGGGAGCCGCTGCGATTGCGATCGTGAAGCTTCTTCTTTCCGCCGGCTTTAAGGATGTCATCATGTGTGACAGAAAGGGCGCGATCTACGAGGGCAGAGATGGCCTGAACTGGATCAAGGAAGAGATGGCACTGGTTACAAACAAAGAGAAGAAGAGCGGAAGTCTGGCGGATGTGCTCGCCGGTGCGGATGTCTTCATCGGCGTCTCTGCTCCGGGCACGGTCACAACGGAGATGGTCAAGACGATGAACAAAGACGCCATCGTATTTGCCTGCGCGAATCCGACGCCGGAGATCTTCCCGGATGACGCGAAGGCCGGCGGAGCAGCCGTGATCTCTACGGGACGAAGCGATTTTCCGAACCAGATCAACAACGTGCTGGCATTTCCGGGCATCTTCCGCGGAACCTTCGATGTGCGCGCCAGCGATATCAACGAGGAGATGAAGATGGCAGCGGCTATGGCGCTCGCGAATCTGATCTCCGACGAGGAACTGAATGCGGATTATATTATTCCGAAGGCATTCGATCCGAGAGTCGGCCCGGCAGTTGCGAAGGCGGTCGCCGAAGCGGCAAGGAAGTCCGGCGTCGCAAGGATCTGACGAAGGGCCCAAAGCCCTGAAAGCAAGGCATGCAGGAGGCGCCCTGCGCGCCGCGCGGGATATGCCGGCATCTGCAGTTTGATAGCCAGATACCGTTCGAAAGTGCGAGTCCGAAGGACGAGGCAGTATCGGCATCATGATGAGCGACTTGGGAGCTTGCTCCTGAGACGCTCATATACAGTGGAGACTGGACAGAATCAGATATAAGCATAGGTTTATAGATGAGAACAGGAGGAAAAAGATGACACAGGAACAGGTCAAAAAGCTCCAGGAATTTGCCCTGGAGATCAGGATCGGTACGGTGGAGTGCATCAAGTCCAGAGGCTTTGGCCATATCGGAGGCTCTCTCTCCGTAGCGGATCTTCTTGCAGTACTCTACGGCAGCGTGATGAATGTGGATCCTGCGGATCCGAAGAAGGCAGACCGCGACAAGCTGGTTTGCTCCAAGGGACATGCAGGCCCGGCGGTGTATTCGACACTGGCTCTGAAAGCTGTACACCCTCAACCAGCCGGGAACAGACCTTCCGTCCCACTGCGACAGAAAGAAGACCCCTGGCGTCGACATGACAACAGGTTCTTTGGGACAGGGCACATCAACGGCAGTAGGGCTTGCGCTTGGTGACCGTCTGCAGGGCAGAGACTGCCGGACTTTCCTGATCGTTGGTGACGGCGAGGCAGAGGAAGGCCAGGTATGGGAGGCTGCCATGTTTACCGCGGCCAAGAAGCTGACCAATCTGGTGTGGATCATCGACTGGAATAAGAAGCAGCTGGATGGTTATGTCAAGGATATCAATGACCCGGGTGATTTTCAGGCGAAGTTCGAAGCCTTTGGATTTGACGCTGTGACAGTGGACGGACACGATGTTGAGAAGCTGTATGAAGCGCTGACAAAAAAGGCAGAGGAGAAGCCCATCGCCATCATTCTTGATTCGGTGAAGGGCAAGGGCGTGACCGCTGTCGAGGAGACGATGGCGAATCATTCCATGAAAGTGGGACCGGAAGTATTTGACGGATGGCTGGCTGAGCTTCGCGAGAAGCAGGCTGCCATGAAGGCGTAAGGAGGTGCCGGAATGGATATCGTTTATAACGGGGATAAGGATTCAAGATTATTCAAGGTTGTGATCGGTGAAACCATCGACGCACTGATGAAAGAAGATGAGAAGGTTGTCTGGCTGGATGCGGACCTGAGAGGCTGCAGCGGCACAGCCGGAAAGCAGGGTGACCGCTACATCAACTGCGGTATCGCTGAGGCGAATATGATCGGCATCGCGGCAGGTCTTTCTGCCTCCGGCATGAAGCCCTATGCGCACTCATTTGGTCCCTTTGCCTCCAGAAGAGCTTATGACCAGGCCTTCCTGGCAGCGGGGTATGCAGGCAACCCGGTTACCATCGTCGGAACAGACCCGGGAATCACAGCTGCATTCAACGGCGGAACCCATATGCCTTTTGAGGATATGGCGCTGTACCGTGCCATGCCGGAAGCAACCGTCTACGACATTACCGATGTCCCGATGCTGGTGGATACCCTCCGGAAGTCGAAGGATATGCCGGGTGTGAAGTACATCCGTGTTCCGAGAGCCGCGTCGTATCAGATCTATGCGGACGGCACCTCCTTTACTCCCGGAAAGGGCATGGTCCTGAGGGAAGGAAAAGACGTCCTGATCGTAGCGAGCGGAATTATGGTCCGGGAAGCACTGGAAGCAGCGAAGAAGCTGGAAGCGGAAGGAATCGAAGCTGCGGTAATCGATCCGGTAACGGTCAAGCCGCTGGATGTGGATCTGATCCGTTCGTGGGCGGAAAAGACCGGTGCCGTTGTGACTTGCGAGAATCACAACAGAATCGGCGGACTGACCAGCGCGGTGGAAGATGCCCTGATCGGCATGCCGCTGAAGTTTGGCCATGTTGCAGTAGAGGATACCTTCGGCGAAGTCGGACCGCAGGATTATCTGCGCGAACGCTTTGACCTCACAGACGAGCATATCTGCCGCCTGGTCCGCGAATGGAAGGCTTAACGCAGCTACCGCGGAGTGCTTTACAGAAAGGAAAGAAAGAATGGAATACATACTTGATATGCAGAATATCAGTAAAACTTTCCCCGGCGTTAAGGCATTGGACAATGTACAGCTGCAGGTAAGGCCAGGAGAGGTTCATGCGCTCATGGGAGAAAACGGGGCCGGAAAGTCGACCCTGATGAAGATCCTCATGGGAATCTATACCATGGACGAGGGTGGTTCCATAACCTTTAACGGACAGCCTTATAAAGTGCATAACCCCAAGGAGGCGATGGATACGGGCATTGCCATGATCCATCAGGAACTCAACCCGATTCTGGACATGACCGTCTATGAAAACATTTTTGTCGGCCGTGAGATCCGGAAAAACGGATTGGTCGATAAAAAGGCGGAGATCGAGGAGGCAAAGAAGCTGATCGCGGAATGCGGCCTGCATGTGTCTCCGACGGAGATCCTGCGCCATCTGACGGTGGCCCAGTGCCAGCTGATCGAGATCATCAAGGCAATCTCGGTCAATGCCAAGGTCATCATCATGGATGAGCCTACAGCGGCGATTACGGACAGGGAAGTTGAGCTTTTGTTCGGGCATATCAGACGGCTGAAGGAAAAGGGTGTGTCAATCATCTATATTTCCCACCGAATGGATGAAATATTCGCAATCTGTGACAGCATCACGGTATATCGTGACGGAACTTTCATCGGAAGAGGCGAGACCTCTGAACTGGATGAAGCGGCCCTGATCCGGATGATGGTTGGCCGGGAAATCACAGACGTGTTTCCGAAGCTTGAGGCAAAGATCGGAGAAACGCTGCTTGAGGCGAATCATATCACCAGAGAAGACGGAAGAGTCAAAGATGTCAGCATTAACGTCAGACGCGGCGAGATCCTGGGCATCGGAGGACTGGTCGGCGCGGGGCGCAGTGAGCTGGTGGAAGGAATCTTCGGTATGCACAGGCTTTCCGGCGGTGAGATCATCGTAAAAGGAAAGAAGGTGACGGTGCATGCGCCGAAAGACATCATCAAGGAGGGCGTTGCGCTGGTTACGGAGGACCGGAAGGTAACCGGCCTGAATCTGACCGGCAGCGTCAATGACAATATTTCAATGGTTGCGATCCGCAAGACACTGGTGAATGGTCTGTACAGCAAAGTGAAGGCAAGAAAGCTGTCGAAGGAATACATCGACATGCTGAAGATCAAGACACCGTCCGGAGACCAGATTGTCGGCAATCTGTCCGGCGGCAACCAGCAGAAGGTTGTAATCTCCAAATGGCTGCTCAACGATCCGGATGTCATCATCATGGATGAGCCGACGAGAGGTATTGATGTCGGAGCAAAGAGAGACATCTATCTGCTGATCGGAAGCCTGGTACAGCAGGGAAAAGCAGTGATCATTATCTCCTCGGAGATCCCGGAACTGATGGGAGTCTGCGACCGGATTGTGGTCATGGCAGAAGGCCATCTGTCCGGAGAGCTCTCAAGAGAGGAGTTTTCTCAGGAGAGCATCATGAGGCTTGCTTCGGATATCGCAGTTTAACCACCGGTGGAGGATAGAACCATGAATAATAATAAAAAGAGCGCAGCTGCCCTGATCAGCGAATACTTTATCTTTGTCATATTTCTTGTACTTGTAATCGTATTGACCATTCTGAAGCCCAGCTTCATCACACCGAGAAACCTGGCCAATATTCTGAAGCAGGCGTCGATCAACGGCATCCTTGCTTTCGGCATGATGTTCGTCATCATCTCCGGCGGGTTTGATATGTCAGTCGGATCTACCGTCGCATTTACCGGTATTCTGGCTGCATTGCTCGGCAGAGGGCAGTATCCGCTCATTGTCCCGCTTCTCGTGGCGATGGCCGCCGGACTGGGCGTAGGAATCCTGAATGGCGTCGGAATCGCGATCGGCGATCTGCCTCCGTTCATCATGACACTCGGAACACAGACGGCGGTCAGGGGTCTGGCACTTCTGATCTCAAACGGAAAGCCGATCACCGGCATCAGTGAAGAATACCGGATGGTCGCGGCAAGCGACATCTTCGGAATTCCGAGCCTGGCAGTGTTTTTGCTGATTGTCATTCTGATCAGCTCTTTCGTGGCAATCAAAACCGTATACGGCAGAAGGGTATATGCCTGCGGAGGAAATGTGCAGGCGGCGAAGGTGGCCGGCATCAACACAACCTTTATCCGGATCTCGACCTTTGCCATCGCGGGCTTCCTTTCCGGACTGTGCGGCTTCCTGATGACCTCCCGTGTCACAATCGGCCAGCCGACCGCGGCGGAGAGCTATGAGCTGGACGCGATTACGGCCTGCGTCGTGGGCGGCGTATCGATGTCCGGCGGCGTCGGAAAGCCCTGGGGTGTTGTAGTAGGTACACTCCTGATCACAGTCATCGGCAACGGACTGGACATTCTGGGCGTTTCTTCCCACTGGCAGAAGATCGTCAAGGGCCTGATCATTGTCCTGGCGGTTTTGATGGATGTCAAGGGAAAGAGCAAAAAGGATTGAAAGTAACTGGCAACACGCTGTAACTCAATTATTTTCACATTTCAGTAAGGAGGATTTGTAACATGAAGAAAATGTTCCGTGTAATGGCAGCCGGCGCTCTGGCGGCAGCTCTTATGGCAGGTTCCGTTTCCGCCGCACAGATGGAGAACGGCGTTCTTAAGGCTGGCGAAGGCGCCGGAGAGGGCTATAAGATTGCTCTGCTGCAGCAGCATCAGACCAACGCGTTCCAGATCGCGGTTTCCGAGGCTGCGGAGGCGGCTGCGGAGGAGCTTGGCGTAGAACTGACCATGCTCAGTGCGGACCAGGATGCAGCTACCCAGATCAGCCAGATCGAGCAGTGCGTATCGGAAGGATATGACGCGATTCTCTTTGAGCCGGTAGACCCGGATGGACTTGGCTATGCTGCCAAGGCAGCGGCGGATGAAGGTGTGATTGTCATCAATATCATTTCCGCCTGCACCGATTGGGAAGATTACGGCATCGCGGCTCTGTCCTGCGGCGACAATGTAACAGCAGGTGAGACGGAGATGAAGGAAGTTGCCGAGCTGATCGGCGGCAAGGGCAACATCGCGATCCTGACCGGCCCCTCCGGAGACTCCGGCGGACTGCAGAGACTGGAAGGCTATGAGAATGTCCTGAAGGATTATCCGGACATCAAGCAGGTTGTCGAGCCGGCTGACTGCCAGTGGGATACCGCAAGCGCACAGGCGACCGTCGAGAGCTGGCTGTCTGCATACGATCTGGATGCGATCGTCTGCGAGAACGATGGCATGGCAGTAGGCGCCGGCAACGCAGCCGGAGCTGACAGCGGCATCGTGATCACCGGCGTTGACGGAACACCTGATGGCTTTGAGGCGATCAAGGACGGACGTATCACCGGTACCGTTTCCCAGAACGGCGGCGAGATGGCGGCAAACGGCCTGAATGCAGCAGTCCTTCTGCTCAAGGGTGAAGAGCTTGAGTCCAATACGCTGATCACCATGAATACCTGGATCGACGCGGAGAACGTTGCGGATTACGAGTAAATGAATTGAAGAAAGGGCCGCTCTGTTTCTGATGGGAAACAGGGCGGCTCTTTTTCTGCTTCAGGAGCTGATGTTTTTGCTCTTGCCGATCACATAGTTGTCCCGGTACCGCTTGGGGGAAACGCCCACGTGCTTCGTGAACTGCGCGTTGAAGTAGTTCTGCGTATCGAAGCCGGTCATCAATGTGATGTCGATAATGGGAAGGTCTGTGGAGATCAGAAGAGTCTGTGCTTCTCCCAGCCTGCGCCGCAGCAGATACTGGATCGGGGAATAGCCGCTCATGCCCTTAAAGACATGGGAGAGGTAGTAGGGACTGATGTTCAGCGCGTTCCCGATCTCCTGCAGAGAGAGCGGCTCGTGATAATGCCTGTCGATGTATTCTTTGATCCGGTTTCCCAGGACGTGCTCTTCCGCCACCTTTTCCCGGGAGATGCCGCGGTTCTCTTTCACAACCGTGAGGGATCTGACCAGGAAGGCGTGCATCAGGCTCCGGCAGAAGGTTTCGGCGTCGCCGTCCTCTCTGGACAGACTCTCAAACCCGAGAATTACAACAGGATCGGTGGTCTGACCAGCGCGGTTGAGGATGCACTGATCGGCATGCCGCTGAAGTTCGGCCATGTCGCGGTGGAAGATACCTGGGGCGAGGTCGGCCCGCTGGATTATCTGCGAGAGAGGTTTGACCTGACCTGTGATCATATTGCACGGGTGGTCCGGGAATTAAGAGCCTGACAGGAAAAAACAATTTACAAATATTCAAAATATGGTATCATTTAAACAAGTAGGATGTTTGAATGAGTTTGAAGAATCATTCAGAGATAACACTGTGATTCATCCGGAGAAGGTTCCGGAATGATTGGGCGTCAGCCCGGATAAGAAAAGGAGGATTTTAGAATGAAAAGGAAATTGGCAGCATTGTTTGCAGGAGTTTTTCTGGCAGGAGCCCTGAGCATTCCGGCAATGGCAGAAGACGACTACACCATCGTGGTAAATCTGAAGACTCTGTCCAGTGAGTACTGGCAGAACGTGAAGTCCGGTATTGACAAGGCGGCGGAAGAGCTCGGCCTGACAATTGACGTACAGGGCGCGGCAGCCGAGACAGAGATTGCGGAGCAGGTACAGCAGCTTGAAACCATGCTGGCTGCGAACCCGGATGCAATCATCATTGCTCCGTTGGATGGCGATGCGGTAATCGGTGCGATCGAGAGTTCCGGATATACCGGAAAGGTTATTTTCTGCGATACAAACTGCGATTATGAGAATAAGGTTTCCTTTGTCGGAACTTCCAACGAGGATGCGGCTTACAGCGGCGGCGTCTACGGCGCGAAGATCAACGGCGATGATACCAAGGCTCTGATTATCTATGGCCAGGAAGGTGACAATACTTCCAACCTTCGTAAGAGCGGATATGAGAAGGCTCTGAAGGAAGCAGGCCTGGAGCCGGTTGCTGAGATGTCCGGACAGAATACGACGGATGGCGCGACCAAGACGATGGAAGATATGCTGAACGCATATCCGGATGGCATCAACCTGGTACTCTGCCACAATGATGATACTGCAATCGGCGCCCTGAACGCGATTCAGGCGGCAGGAGCAGAAGGCATCTCCATCATCGGCTTCGACGGCAATCAGTCCGCGATCGAGCTGATCGATGCCGGCGACATCACTGCGACAATCGCTCAGCAGCCGGAACTGATGGGATATGAGTCAGTCATGACCGCTGTTGCTGCGCTCAAGGGCGAGGAAGTCGAAGAGAATGTGTCTGTTGACACCGTCATCATCGATGCCGAGAACTGCAAGGATTATCTTGCGGAGTAATTGTGAAAGCGGCCTGGAGATTCAATATAATCATCATACATAAGTAATTATTACCGGTTGGACGGTCTGGGTCTTTCCTGGACCGTCCAACTTTTCAGGACTGGTGATTCAGTCATCTGAGCACAGCCCTCAGACATAATGAAAGGAGCGTGATGCACCAGTGGCCGATTATGTGGTGGAGCTGAAGAATGTTACAAAACGGTTCCCGGGTGTCATAGCCATGCACGACATGCATATTCAGATCCGGCCCGGAGAAATCCATGGCCTGATCGGAGAGAACGGAGCCGGGAAGTCGACTCTGATCAAGGTACTGACCGGTGTTCATATCCCGGAAGAAGGCGAGATCTTTGTAGACGGGCAGAAGGTGTCTTTTTCAAATCCGGTTCATGCCCGTGAGGCGGGAATTGCGTGTGTTTACCAGGAACTGAATATTGTTCCGATGCTTCCGGTCGTGGACAATGTATTTATGGGAAGAAAAGTCACAAAGTCTTCCGGACTTCTGGATTATCCCCGTATGCATAAGGAAGCGCATGAGGCGCTGACTCTCCTGGGACATCCTGAGGTCGATACCCATATAGAATGCGGCAAACTTGGTATGGGTCTTCAGCAGATGGTTGAGATTGCAAAGGCAGTTTCCGTGAAGGCAAAGCTGCTGATCATGGATGAGCCGACTTCTTCTCTGGGTGAGCAGGAAGTAAAGCAGCTGATGTTGACTGTCCGCAAGCTGAAAGCTGAGGGAATCGCGATTTTGTTTGTCTCTCATAAACTGGAAGAACTGTTTGAACTGTGTGACCGTGTCACGGTCATGCGTGACGGAGAACATATCCTGACAGAGGATATGTCGAATATGACAAACGACAAGCTGATCCAGGCAATGGTCGGCAGATCTCTGGAAAATCAGTTCCCGAAAGAATTCGGAACCAGAGGAGAATGTATGCTGGAGGTGAAGAACCTCAATGAACTGGGTGTGCTCAAGAATGTCAGCTTCAAGGCTTACGGCGGTGAGATCCTTGCGTTCGCGGGCCTTGTCGGTGCAGGACGAACGGAGACGATGAGAGCGCTGTTCGGCGCGGATAAGATCGATTCCGGAGAGATATATATCCAGGGTAAAAAAGTAAAGAACGGGTCTCCCGGACAGGCGATCAGGAACGGAATCGCATTTCTGACAGAAGACAGAAAGGGGCAGGGCCTGGTTCTTTCCGAGAGTATAAAGATGAACCTGATCCTGGCAAACATGAAAAAGTTTACCCGCAGTTTCCTTCTGGATCATGGAAAGATCGCGGAAAACAGTCAGGAAATGATTGAAACGCTACGGATTAAAACACCGAGTGCCGATGAGATAACGGCCCAGCTTTCCGGCGGAAACCAGCAGAAGGTAGTTATCGGAAAGTGGATCAACTGTGACGCCCAGATCTATATCTTTGATGAACCAACCAGAGGAATCGACGTTGGTGCCAAAGTTGAAGTGTATAACGTTATGAACAAGCTGGTGAAGGAAGGAAAATGCGTGATCATGGTGTCCTCCGAACTGCCCGAGGTACTGGGAATGGCTGACCGCGTCATCGTAATGCGGGAAGGCGAGATTATGGGTGAACTGGAGCGGAGCAGTGATCAGTTCAATCAGGAAGATATCATGAGAGCAGCATGGGGAGGAAGAATCGCATGAAGAGCAATGAGAAGAAAACAGGCATTGGCGATATTCTAATGAAGCTTGGACCGCTGCTGGTTCTGGCGTTGCTATTTATCATTTTCACGATTACCCTGCCGGGCAGGTTCCTGCAGATTCCGAATCTGATGAACATTCTGAAGCAGACGAGTGTGAACTGTCTGATCGCGTCAGGTATGCTGCTTGCGTTGATCACAGCCGGTATTGATCTGTCTGTGGGGTACAATGCGATTCTGGCAACCTGCCTGATCGGCGTTATGATGCAGTCAGGCATCACGAATCCGTTCCTCCTGATTATCTGCGCGATCCTGGTCTCGACGTTCTGCGGGTTCATGAACGGTACTCTGCTTACGAGACTGGACCTTCCCCATCCGTTTGTTTCAACGCTGGGCATGAAGTTCGTCCTCTGGGGTCTTGCGCTTCTGATCACGCATTCCCAGACGATCGGATTTGCCAATAAGGGAATTGACGCGGTTCTTTGGATCGGCAAGGCGACGATTTTCCCGATCGGATTCCCGGTCTGCTTTATTCTGGTTGTCATATTCTACATCCTGTTCCATATCTTCCTGAACCACACTCCGCTTGGACGCCAGATCTACTGCGTCGGCGGCAATCCGGAAGCGGCCAGGATGTCCGGTATCCGTTCCAAGGATGTGCTGACGATCGTATATACGATCTCCGGTTTCATGTGTGGTGTCTCAGGCATCGTGCTTGCCGGCCGTCTGAATACGGCAAATACCGCATCTGCCGGTACATTTGATACAGACGCCATTGCCGCCTGCATCATCGGCGGCGCGTCGTTCCGCGGCGGCAAAGGAACGATCTGGGGCTGCATGATCGGAGCAATGCTGATCGCAACGATCCGTAACGGACTGAACCTGTTCAGCGCCGGCAACGATATCCAGTATATCGTCATCGGTCTGGTCATCATTGGTGCGGTTACAATCGACGTGTTCCGTGGAAAGATGGAAGCAAATGCCCGCAAGATGGCAAATGCGAAGAAGTGATTTCCGAGGGGTCATGTACCCTGGATGAATGGAATAAGAAGAGCAGTTTTGATTGGGCAGGGGAGAATGACATCTTCTCTGCTCTGTTGTTTTGGCAGGAAGGCTGTGATGGAACATGGCAGGAAAGGAAATGTTATATGGTACGCGACAGGCAATTCTACCGTGACTTTTTCGTCATGTGGATCGTGCTGGTGCTGCAGAATGTGATCACGCTGAGTGTCAACCTGGCTGACAACATGATGCTGGGTGCCTACAGCGAGACGGCTCTTGCAGGCGTGGCGGCTGTCAACCAGATTCAGTTTGTCTACCAGCAGCTGCTGATCTCCTTCGGGGAAGCCGCGGTCATCCTGGGGACCCAGTACTATGGGAAGCGGCAGATGGGGCCGGTCCGGGAACTGGCGCGCGGGGCCATGTACTGCGGTGTCGCGTTGTCTGCTGTGCTGTTTCTGGCGGCGAGTGTGATTCCGCGGCAGCTGATGCTGATCTTTACCACGGACGAGGAGATCATCCTTCAGGGAATGGCCTACCTCAGGGTGATCCGGTTTACCTATCTGGTTTTTGCCGTCGCGCAGATTCTGCTGTACACGCTGCGTATTGTCGGGACTGTGAGAATTTCCTTGTATCTTTCCGTTACGGCGCTGCTATTAAACTGCTTCTGGAACTATGCGCTGATTTATGGAAGATTCGGCTTTCCCTCCTATGGTGTGGCGGGCGCGGCTGCGGCGACTTTGATCTCGCGTCTGGTGGAGCTGGGAATTCTTATAGGATATCTTGCGCTGCGGGAGGATAAGCTTCGCCTGACCTGGAGGTTGTATCTGCTCCCGTTAAGAGATGCGCGGCAGCGGACTGCAGCGCCGGAGGATCGGGCTCCTGCGTCATCCGCAGCGTTGGAGCAGACGAAGGATGCTCCAACGGCGCGCAGGGCGCATGTGAGTCTGCTTATGGCGGATTATATCAGGATGATGCTGCCGCTGATGGTTGTAAATGCGCTGTGGGGATTGAATAACGCGGCGCAGAATGCCATTCTTGGGCATATGACGGCCAGGGCGATTGCCGCGAATTCCGTGGCCTCCACGCTGTTTCTGCTTGTGAAGTCCACGGCGCAGGGCTCTGCCGCTACGGCATCCTTCTTTACCGGAAAGACGATCGGAGAGGGGGACTACGACAGATTGAAGCTCTATGCCCGGACCTGGCAGGTGCTCTTTGTCATCATCGGCATTCTTTCCGGGATCCTGCTGTTCTTTCTTCGCGTCCCGATTCTCTCTCTGTACCGGCTTGCGCCGGAAACCAGTCAGATGGCAGATACGTTTCTGATCATTCTCTCGGTGATCATCGTGACCATGTCGTACCAGATGCCGGTGAACGCCGGGATCATCAAGGGGGGCGGGGACATCCGGTACGCGGTTACACTGGATCTGGTGAGTATCTGGTGCATTGTGATTCCCGTTTCCTGGGTGGCTGCATTTGTGCTTCATGCCTCCCCCGTCGTGGTTGTCTGGTGCCTGAACGCAGACCAGATCTTCAAGGCCGTTCCCGCCTTTATCAAATGCAATTTTGGCCATTGGGCCAAAAAGCTGACCAGATGACAGGACGACTCTGCGCTGCCAGGAGGCGGTGCGAACCGGAGGCGGGAGCTGAATAGTAACAAAGATTTTGCCTTAAAAAATGGAAATAGTGGCTTATAAACCTTGTTGGAACGTCAATGATTTTGTATAATATTTACGAATTCAGTAGTTCTCGCCTGAGGCCGGTCCGTGAGGAATCCTGCCTGGTGACGGGACTGAATCATATCCTGTAGGAACCGCAGTGAGATACCTTGAGCCGGTCGGAGGGATGTGCCGGGGCAGGGGGTAAAAGAGAGGAGAGCAGCAAGTATGAAGTTAACGAAATTTGCAGGATTTCTGGCAGCGGCAGCTTCCGTGGCGATGATCGGAACCGGCGCGGCAATGGCGGATGAGGGCGGAAACCCGATCTCTGTCTGCATCATTACTTCATCGGGAATTGATGACGGAAGCTTCAACCAGGACTGCTACAACGGAATTCTGGAATTCATCGATGCACACGATGACTGTACCGTAACGGACATCAAGGAGTCGGATTACAATGAGCTGATCCCGACTGTTGAGAAGTCTGTGGGTGATTATGACGTTTTTGTCCTTCCGGGCTTCAACTTTGCGGGAATCGGCGATATTGCCCAGAATAACCCGGACAAGAAGTTCCTTGTGGTTGACTCTACCATCACGGACAGCGAAGGAAACGCTGTAACGCTGGACAATGTGTATACCATGACCTTCAAGGAGCAGGAGGGCGGCTTCCTGGCAGGTGTTGCCGCGGCTCTTTCCACCCAGACAGACAAGGTTGCCGTTGTAAACGGTATGCCGTTCCCGTCCAACGTCAACTATGAGCTTGGCTTCATGAGCGGCGTGAACTACGCGAACGAGAATTACGGCACCAGCGCAGAGTGCGTTGAGCTTCCGTCCTATGCGGGAACCGACCTGTTCGGAAATGAAGTCGGCGGTAACTATACCGGGGACTTCACCGATGAGGCACAGGGCAAGGTCGTAGGCGAAGCGCTGATCGACGAAGGCTGCGACGTCCTCTTTGTTGCGGCAGGCGCATCCGGAAATGGTGTATTCACGGCCGCGAAGGAAGCGGATGGCGTATATGTCATCGGCTGTGACGTGGATCAGTTTGACGACGGCGTGAACGGAAGCGGAAACATTATCCTGACCTCTTCCCTGAAGGTCATGCATTCCAATGTTGCCCTTCAGCTGGAGAATATCTATAACGGCACCTTCGAAGGACAGGATGCGCTTCTTGGCGCTGACACCGACTCTACCGGCATTGTAACCGAGGAAGGCCGTCAGCAGCTTGACGATGGCGCGATTGAGAAGCTGAATGAGTGCTATGAGAAGATCAAGTCCGGTGACATTGTTCCGGCATCCCAGGAGGATTTCCAGGGACTGAAGTAAGATCGTAAGGATACAAGCAGCCTCTCTGGCTTCTGCCAGGGAGGCTTTTTGAAACAGGGAGCTGCCATGGAAGAGTATATTGTCGAGATGCGCCACATCACCAAGAGATTTCCGGGTATTATCGCGAATGATGATGTTTCCTTCGGAGTCCGGAAGGGTGAGGTGTTCGCGCTGCTTGGGGAGAACGGCGCCGGAAAGTCCACGCTGATGAGTATGCTGTTTGGCATGTACCGGCCGGACCTGGGGGAGATCTATGTAAAGGGAGAGAAGGTGGACTTTCATTCCGCCAATGATGCGACCGCTCGGAACATCGGGATGGTCCATCAGCATTTTAAATTGGTAGATAACTATACGATTGCAGAGAATATTGTGCTGGGTGTGGAGCCGATGAAAAAGAAGCTCGGTTTCCTCCCGGCTGTGAATATGAAGCAGGCGAACCGCGAGATCGCACAGCTGTCGAAGGAGTACGGCCTGGAGGTGAATCCGACGGATCTGATCCAGGATGTGCAGGTTTCCGTGCGCCAGAGGGTTGAGATCCTGAAGATGCTCTACCGAAAGGCAGAGATCATGATCTTCGATGAGCCGACGGCTGTCCTGACTCCTTCGGAGATTGATTTCCTGCTGAAGATCATCGATAACCTGCGTGCGTCCGGCAAGACGATCATCCTGATCACGCATAAGATTGAAGAGATCAAACAGATTGCGGACCGCTGCGCGATCCTCTGCCGCGGCCGGCTGATCGACATCATGGATGTGAAGACTGCTTCCGTACAGGAGATGGCAAACATGATGGTCGGACGGGAAGTGGATTTCCATCGCCATAAGAGTGAGGCACACTTCGGGAAAGAGGTACTGTCGGTCCGGAATCTTACCGTACACAATGAGAACCATTTCCCGGTCGTGAAGAATGTATCCTTCACCATCCATGCCGGAGAGATCTTCGCGATTGCCGGCGTTTCCGGAAACGGACAGACGGAGGTGGCCGATGCCGTCACCGGCCTTGCCGCTGCCGCTGAGGGACAGATCATGCTCAACGGGAAACAGATCACGCAGGATTCGATCCGCAGCCGGGCGGAGGCAGGAATCTCCTATATTCCGGAGGACCGGCAGAGCACGGGAACCGTGATGGATTTTTCACTGTCCGACAATCTTGCCCTGCGGCGGTACACCAAAGAGCCTTATTCCAAAAATGGCATCCTGCATTTCGGAGAGTTCCGGAAGAATGCGGAGGAGCTGATTGAAAGGTATGACATCCGATCCGGACAGGGACCGAAGACCATCGTCCGTTCCATGAGCGGAGGCAATCAGCAGAAGGCAATCATCGGGCGGGAGATCGAAGAGCATTCGGATCTGATTATCTTCGTGCAGCCGACCCGGGGCCTGGACATCGGAGCAATCGAGAACGTCCATAAACAGATTCTTGCCGAGCGTGAGCGGGGAGCGGCTATTTTGCTGATCTCCCTGGAGCTGAGCGAGGTCATGGAGCTTGCGGATACCATCGGGGTCATTTTCAGCGGAGAACTTCTGAAGGTCGCTCCGGCCGGCTCGATGACGCGGAATGAAGTCGGACGCTATATGATGGGGGTAAAGGAAGCATGAATGAGAAGAAGAAAGGAGGGCTCGCCGGGCTTCTTACGAGTGACAGATGGGCAAATGTAACCGTATCCGTGCTGGCAGTGGTGCTGATGCTCCTGACATCAAGCGTGATTCTGCTCCTGATGGGGAAGAATCCGCTCGTTGCATTTCGAAGCTTCCTGCAGGGCTGCGGCTTCTGGCCGAAGGCAAATTACGGCGGCGGAGTCGGAATGCTGTCAGACTTTTTTGATTACCTGAATATTCTGGCACCGATGCTGCTGGCAGCGCTCGCTTTTATCGTAGCCTTTAAGACAGGGCTGTTTAACATCGGAATCTCCGGACAGATGCTGCTTTCCGGATTCCTCGCGACCGCTTTGGTCGGTTATCTGAAAGATCTGTCCCCATGGCTCGCGAAGCCGCTTGTGCTTGTGATCGGTGTGGCTGCGGGCGGCCTGCTGGGAGCGCTGATCGGGTGGCTGAAGTACCGCTTCAACATTCATGAGGTCGTCTCTACGATCATGGTGAATTACATCATCAGTTATACGACAGGCTTCTTCATCAATACCCGCTATGTGGATATGCTGACCCGTTCCAGCCGCATCTGTACGCCGGCTTCACGTCTGACCTTTACAAAGGTCGAGATCGGCGGCGTGAGATGCAATGTTCCGCTCGGTATCCTGATCGCTCTGGCAGCAGCGTTTCTCGTAAAGTTTATCTTTGACAAAACGGTCTTCGGGTTTGAACTGAAGGCGGTCGGCACCAGCCGGAAATGCGCCAGGTACATTGGAATCAATGTGCGCAGAAGTATCGTCCTGTCGATGGCGCTGTCCGGCGTTTTCGCAGGGCTTGCGGGCGTGACCTATTATCTGGGGTACACGAACACCATGGTTCCGAAGACGCTGCCCGGAATGGGATATGATTCCATCGCGGTGGCGCTGTTGGGCAATTCCTCCCCGCTCGGTGCCATTTTCGCATCCATGATCGTAACCATTTTCCAGAGCGGCGCGAACTATATGAGCTCCTCCGTCGGTGTGGCGAAGGAGATCGCCTCCCTGATCACGGGAATCCTTCTTCTGTTTGCGGCATGCGGCGAGTTCATGAAGATCCTCGGACAAAGGAAGATCGAGAAGGAGGAGGACAAGAAGATTGCTGCCCTGCAGGCAGCGCGCTCCAGGGAGCATTCCGGGAAAGGAGGCGGCCTCTCATGACAAAGGTATTCACGGACGGTCTTTCATTTGCTCTGCCTCTTCTGATTATGGCAGTCGGCGCGATCTATTCCGAAAAGAGTGGTGTGACCAACCTGGCGATTGAAGGTTTTCAGGGCTTCGGCGCATTCTTCGGCGCACTCGCGGCAATCCTTCTGATGCCGCATCTTCCGAAGAGTTCGCAGGTGCCGATCTATGCCGCGATGCTCTTCGCTGCAGTCGGCGGAGCCATCTATGCCTGCCTGCATGCACTGCTGTGCATTAATTTCAAGGCGAATCAGGTCATCAGCGGCGTTGTCGTCAACATTCTGGCAGTCGCTCTAACGACCTTTTTTACCAGCACGGCCAATACCGCGATGCTGGGAACCGCTTCCAATAAGTTTATCCTTGGGGTATCCAACCGCTATTCGATTCCGCTTCTTTCCAGGATCCCGTGGATCGGCGGCCTGTTCCGGAAGATGTATCCTTTCGAGTGGATTATTATCGGTCTGGTGGTGGTGTTCTGGTACCTGATGTATCGGACCAGATATGGCATGCGGCTGCGCGCATGCGGCGAGAATCCGCAGGCACTGGACGCGGCAGGCGGCGATGTGGTGAAGACACGCTGGATCGCCGTGATCATATCCGGCGCACTGTCCGGAATCGGCGGGATCTGTTTCGCCTATTCCATCATGGCGAACTTTTCCCCGAGCATCTATATGGGGTACGGGTATCTTGCCATCGCGGCCATGATCTTCGGCAACTGGGATATTCCGGCGACGGTGGTGGTGTGCCTGATCTTCGGAATCGCAAAGGCAGGCGGACAGCAGCTGTGCATCGCGATGAAGCTGTCCGGCAACTACACTGACCTGTTCAATATGCTGCCGTATGTGCTCACCATGCTTTTGCTGATCTTCTTCTCCAAGCGGAATCACCCGCCGCAGGCCTGCGGACAGCCGTGGGATCACAGCAGGAGATAACAGGATGGATGTGAAGGAGAAATACCAGCATCTTCTGGAGCTTCTGAAAAAGCGGGAGCGTCTGGCGGTGGCCTTCTCGTCGGGGGTAGATTCCACCTTTCTTCTGTATGCCGCCAGACAGGCACTTGGCGAAAACGTCCTGGCGCTGACAGCGCAGTCCGTTTTCTTTCCGGAAAACGAGGGGGAGGAGGCTTCCTCCTTCTGCCGGGAGAATGGCATCCGGCACAGGATCGTTCCGTTCGATGTGCTGCGTACACCGGGGGTTTTGCGCAATCCAGAAGACCGCTGCTATCTGTGCAAGAGGGCTTTGTTTGAGAGATTTCTGACCATTGCCCGCGGCCAGGGGATCGAATCTGTCGCGGAGGGATCCAATCTGGATGACCTTGGGGATTATCGTCCGGGACTTCGGGCGATCTCGGAGCTGGGAATCCTGAGCCCGCTGAGGGAAGCGGAGCTGACGAAAGCCGAGATCCGGCTTTTGTCCAGGCAGTTCGGTCTGTCCACCTGGAATAAGCCATCCTTTGCATGCCTGGCTTCCCGCTTCGTGTATGGGGAGTCCCTTACAGAGAACAAACTGCATATGGTGGAGGAGGCGGAGAAACTGCTGCGCTCTCTCGGATTTGTCCAGTTCCGGGTGCGGATCCACGGCACCATGGCACGGATTGAGGTGTTGCCGGAGCAGTTTAAACGGATGCTCGGGAAGGAGATCCTCCAAAATGTGACAGACCGGCTGCATGCGCTTGGCTTTACCTACGTGTCGATGGATCTGGACGGCTACCGGACCGGGAGCATGAATCTGCTGCGGGAAGACGACGGAGGAGAATGAAGTGATACAAATTCTGATCTACGCGATGGTATACCTCGGCAGTGCGCTGATGGTGTACAATATCTTCTGCTTCATCCAGTTTGTCCGGTATATCAGAGAGATGAAAGTGTGGGACGGAAAGTCCTCTTTTCTCTATGTTCCGATCTTTCTGCTGGTGTTCTTTCTGCTGGGCTATCTGTCCATCGGCCTGTTTGGCCATCCGAGTCCGATCATGGCAGGCGTTCTGTTCGGGGGCAGTATCTTTGTACAGATCATGTACTGCCTTCTGAACTACATCGTCCATAAGGTGATAGAGAGTGAGCAGCTGAAGACAGAGTTGCTGGCGGCAGAAGCAAGCAGCCGGGCGAAGTCGAGCTTCCTGGCAAGCATCAGCCATGAGATGAGAACGCCGGTCAATGTCATCCTCGGGATGGATGCCCTGGTGCTGAAGAACCCGGGGGTTCCCGCGGAAGTACGGGAACAGCTGGAGAAGATCGGGTTCAGCGCCCGTCATCTGTCTGAATTGATCGATAACCTGCTGGATCTGCAGGAGTCGGCGCAGGGCAGCTCCTCAGCCAAAGGAGAGCCGGTTCCTCTGCAGGAAGCAATCGGGCAGATCAATGCAGTCTACTCTTTCAGCTGCGGGGAGAAAGGGCTGATCTACCAGAGCTCTCTCGACGACGAACTGATTCGTTCCTATACCGGTGATGCCGCGCAGCTCAAGCGCGCACTGATGAACATTCTTGACAATGCCGTGAAGTTTACCGATGCGCCCGGGACGGTGCAGTTCACTGTGGAAGGAGATGAGGCAGGATCGGAAAGTGCGGTTGTGAGGTTTGTCATCTCAGACACCGGGATCGGAATGGAAGAGGACTTTTTGCCGAAGGTTTTCGAGGCATTTATCAAGGAGGACGACAGCACGACAAGCCGGTTCGGCGGAAGCGGTGTCGGTCTGACTGCCGCCTTCCATATCATCAGCGCCATGGGAGGGCGGATTGAAGCCCAAAGCAGGAAAAACGAAGGCTCCACCTTCACGGTTACCATTCCGATGATTACATCTCCGATGCAGGAATGGGCACAGGCTCCCGAAGCGCAGGCGGATCCGACCGATGATCTGGAAGGGCGCAGGATTCTCATTGTAGATGATATCGAGGAAAACGCGGAGATTGTCGCGGATCTGCTGGAGATCGCGGGTGCCGAAAGCGACTGTGCGCAGAACGGGCAGATTGCGCTGGACCTGTTTGCGCAATCCGGGGTAGGAGAATATGATGCGATTCTGATGGATCTTCGTATGCCGGTGATGGACGGACTGGAGGCGACCCGCCGGATTCGTGCGCTGGAACGTGCGGACGCAAAGAGTGTTCCGATCATTGCCCTGTCCGCGAATGCGTATGACAGCGATGTCCAGAATTCTTTGAAGGCAGGCATGAATTCCCATCTTGCCAAGCCGGCGGCTTCGGATCTGCTCTATCGGGAACTGAGCAAATGGATTCGCCGCAGTATCAGGGAGGAGGCTGCAGACAGACATGATAGAGACAAAACAGATAGAACGGCCGAAGCTGATTCTGATTGCTGATGATATTGAACTGAACAGGGATGCGCTGGAGGTTGTCCTGGATGGACAATATGACCTTCTGTTTGCCGAGAACGGCAAAGAAGCGCTGGAGATCATGCGCATGCACAGGGAAGACCTGTCTATGCTGATTCTGGATCTCAACATGCCGGTCATGAATGGCTATGAGGTAATGGAGAGGCTCCGGGAAGATGAGCTGCTTCAGCATATTCCCGTGATTGTGCTGACTGCCGACAAGAGCGCAGAACTGCAGGCTCTGCAGATGGGTGCTGCAGACTTTATCACGAAGCCATTTGACATCCCGGAGATCATCCAGACGCGTGTCAGCAGGATTCTGGAGCTCAGTGAAGGGAAAAAGCTGATCTCTGCCGCGGAGCGCGACCGGATTACGGGGTTGTATTCGAGAAACTTCTTCTATGAATATGCCAGCAGACTGTTTCAGTATCACACAGAGATGCATATGGATGCGGCGGTGCTGAACATTGAACAGTTTCACTCTGTCAACGCCGTGAACGGACGCGAGTTCGGAGACAGTGTGCTGAAACGAATCGGAGAAGAGATCCGTGCATTTATCTCCGGCACACAGGGAATTGCCAGCCGTGTGGAGGCAGATCGCTTTGACCTGTACTGTCTGCATCAGCCGGACTACCGCGCTGTGCTGAACCGGATCCAGGAGGCGGTCAATCGCCATTCTCCCAATGTCAGCATTCACCTGCGTATGGGTGTCATGCCCTGGCGGGAGGGCGTCGAGCCGGTTCTGATGCTTGACAGAGCGCAGGCGGCCTGCAACATGGTGCGCGGCAATTATCAGAATCCGCTGATGATCTATAACGAGGAGATGCAGGCACAGGAGCTTATGAACCGGCGCCTTTTGAATGATCTGAAAAGCGCGGTTTCAGAGCATCAGCTCCAGGTTTACTATCAGCCGAAGTATGATATTCAGTGCGATCCGCCCAGGCTGAGCAGCGCGGAGGCATTGATCCGCTGGAAGCATCCAGAGCTGGGCATGGTTTCCCCGGGGCAGTTTGTTCCGCTGTTTGAGGGCAACGGGCTGATCAGCAGGGTAGATCATTATGTGTGGGAAGAGGCAGCCAGACAGGTACGGGAGTGGAAGGATCGCTACGGATTTGTTTTTCCGGTATCCGTGAATCTGTCCCGGGCGGATGTATTTGACCCGGCGTTGGTGGACCGCCTTATCCGGCTGATCGAAGAGAACCACCTGGATTACAAGGATATCAAGCTGGAGGTGACGGAGTCCGCCTACACGGATAAAGCAAGTACGGTTCTGGAGACGATTCATCGTCTGCGGGAGCTGGGGTTTGAGATTGAGATGGATGATTTCGGATCCGGGTATTCCTCGCTGAACATGCTGTCTGACATGCCGATTGATGTGCTGAAGATGGATATGAAGTTTGTCCGGAATATTGAGACCAGCGATACGGATATGCGTCTGGTGAAGCTGATCCTGGATATCGCGAGGTATCTCGGGGTGAAAGTGGTCGCGGAGGGCGTTGAGACCGAAGGGCAGCTTCGCCTTCTGAAGGATGTGGGCTGTGATCTGATACAGGGCTTTTATTTTTCCCGACCGGTCCCGCCGGAGGAATTTGAGAAACTGATCGAAAAGGAAATTGCAACGGAAAGGAGCTGATACAATGACGCTGCAGGAACTATATGAGAGCATCGGCGGAGATTACAGTCAGGTAATGCGTATCCTCAGAATGGAGAAGCTGGTGGACAAGCATATCCGGAAGTTTTCCCAGAATGGTGTCGTGGAGCGGCTTCTGGAAGCAGGACAGAGGAAGGATCCGACTGAGCTGTTCGAGGCGTCCCATGCGATGAAGGGGGTCTGCGGCAATCTTGGGCTGAAGGCTCTGTGTGATCTGGCTTCAGAGATTTCCGAGGAATTTCGTCCCGGCAGTGCGCGGCGGATGAGCGACGAAGAAGTGGACCAGAAGCTTGAGGAAATTGCCGCATCTTATCAGAAAGTGAAGGAAGGGATTCTTCAGTACGCAGAAGCACTTCAGTGAGTATGAGCAGTGGGGATGAGGAGAAGGAAAAGAACGAATGGGTGAGGAGTCATTGATCGAGCGCAATCAGAGGACAGTTCCGTATCTGTCTGTGCCCGGAGCCTGGGCACTGGCGTTTGGAAGCAGTGTCGGGTGGGGTGCTTTTGTGATGCCCGGAAATACCTTTCTTCCGATTGCGGGACCGGCAGGCGCAGCACTGGGAATTGGCATCGGCGCGCTTGTCATGCTGCTTTTGGGAGCCAACTATCACTATCTGATGAACCGGTTCCCGGACGCGGGCGGCACCTATACCTATACCAAGAAGTGCTTTGGCTATGATCATGGCTTTCTGAGCGCCTGGTTTCTGATTCTGACTTACATTGCCATTATCTGGGCAAATGCGACTGCCCTTCCGCTGATCGCAAGGACTCTTTTGGGAAGCACCTTCCAGTTTGGCTTTGATTATGAAATTGCAGGATACCATATCTATATGGGAGAGATTCTGCTGGCCGGAGGCTCTCTGCTGGCCACAGCACTGGCATGCCTTCGGAGGCGTCTGGCGGAATCGATTCAGATTATCACGGCTGTACTGTTGCTGATTGCAGTGTTGATCTGCTTTGCTGCGGTCTGGATGAAGTTTTCCGGCGGCGAAGCCTTTCTCAAACCGGCGTTTTCCCCGGACCACAGTGCCGTCGGAGGTACTTTCACGATCTTTGCGCTGGCGCCCTGGGCGTATGTGGGGTTTGAGTCAATCTCTCATTCGAGCGGAGAGATGCGGTTTTCCAGAAAACGTGTCTTTGGGATCCTGACCGCTGCCCTCCTCGCCGCAGCTGCGGCGTACATAGCACTGGCACTTCTGGCCGGGATGGTACAACCCGAGGGCAATGCTTCCTGGACAGAATACGTGGCGAATCTGGACAGCTATACGGGGCCTGCTTCCCAGCCAACCTTTTTTGCGGCGGATGCCGCAATGGGACAGGCTGGCCGGACACTGCTCGGCATCGCTGCGCTTTGCGGCATCGTGACAGGCCTGATCGGCCACTATACGGCGCTCAGCCGTCTGCTTTCCAATCTGTCCGAGGATAAGATGCTCTCCGCTCAGATCGGAAAGCGGAACCAAAACCAGGTTCCCTCCCGCGCAATCTGGATGATTTTCGGTATTTCCGTGATCCTTCCGTTTTTCGGAAGGACTGCGATCAGCTGGATTGTCGATGTCACGACGGTAGGCGCGACCATCGCATATGCATTTGCGTCGGCATCGGCATGGCGGACAGCGCGCCGTGAAAAGAACCGTCTCATGGAGTTTACGGGGATGGCCGGGTTGATCCTGTCGGCACTGTTCGCGCTGGAATTCCTGATTCCGAATATCACCTCCGTGAAAACGCTGGCTACGGAGTCCTATCTGATTCTCGCCGCGTGGGGCATACTGGGCTTCGTGGTCTTTCGGATTGTCCTTGCCAGGGATCAGGAGCGAAGACTGGGCCGTTCCATCGTTGCGTGGGTCGTACTTCTTGGATTGATCATTTTTACCTCCAGTGTCTGGGTGCGGCAGACAACGACAGTCGCTGTCCAGCAGTCGGTTTCCCGGATTGAGGCTGCAGGGGAGGATGTCGCGGTAGGAGAATCCGACCGGAGCCTGACCGAGCAGGAAAAGGAGGACCTGAGGGAGGCTGTTCTCGAGAAGGAACTGGACAGAGTAGACTTCTCCGTTCATATCAACGGTCTGATTCAGGCTGCGCTGGTGATTGCCGCCCTGATGATCCTTCTGGACATTTACTCGATTATGCAGAAGCGTGAGAAGCGAACAGAGATCGAGAAGGCACTGGCAGAGGAGAGCAGCCGGGCGAAGACCAGTTTCCTTTCGAACATGAGCCATGAGATCCGCACGCCGATGAACGCGATCATCGGCTTGGACAATATCGCGCTGCGCGATCCGGATCTTACGCCGAGAACCCGGGAGCATCTTGAAAAGATCGGATCGAGCGCGAAACACCTCCTTGGGCTGATCAATGATATTCTGGACATGAGCCGGATTGAGTCGGGACGAATGGTCCTGAAGACAGAGGAATTCTCTTTCCGGGAGTTTTTGGATCAGGTCAATATCATGATCAACGGGCAGTGCCAGGATAAGGGACTGACGTATGAGTGCAGGATTATCGGGCAGGTTGGTGACTACTATGTGGGAGATGACCTGAAACTGAAGCAGGTGCTGATCAATATTCTGGGAAACTCTGTGAAGTTTACACACTCGCCCGGAGAGGTGACACTGTCTGTCGAGGAGATCAGCCGGTCTGAGGGAAGCTGTGTGATGCGCTTCACCATGGCGGACACCGGAATCGGAATGGATGAAGCGTATATCCCCAAGATCTTTGAAGCATTTTCTCAGGAGGATGCGACCGCTACCAACCGTTATGGAGGAAGCGGTCTTGGCATGTCCATCACCAGGAATTTTGTTGAGATGATGGGCGGCGGGATCGAGGTAAAGAGCAAGAAGGGGGCCGGATCCACGTTCCTTGTCACGGTTACGCTGGGAACCTCGGACAGACAAGCCTGGACAGGGGAAACGATCACATTGCCGCAGGGACTCAGAGCGCTGGTTGCGGATGACGATGAGATCGTTCTGGAGTATGCCCGGATGGTGCTTGCCTCCACCGGGATCCGGACAGACACGGTGCAGGATCCGGTCATGGCGCTGGCGCGCCTGAAGGAAGAGATCGAAAAGGGTACGCCATATGACATTCTGATTGTGGATTATAAGATGCCGCAGATGAATGGACTTGAGCTTGTACGCGGTCTGCGTGCCTTTGACGAAGGAAAGACCGCAGTGATCATGCTGACCGGCTATAACTGGGACATCATCGACGAGGAGATCAGGGAAAACGGCGTGAGCGGCATCCTGTCGAAGCCGCTGTTTAAGGAGAGCCTGCTTCGGGAGCTGCATCTTGTGCTGGGCGTAAAAGAAACAGACGGAGCACAGGATGCGGATGCAGCGGAAGCAATCACACTGCCGCTTTCCGGGCACAGAGTACTGATGGCGGAGGATGTCGATCAGAATGCAGAGATTCTTGCCGATCTTCTGGAGCTGGAGGATATGCTCTGTGACCGGGCAGAGAATGGCGAGGTCGCTGTGAAGATGTTCGAAAACAGTGAGAAAGGATTCTATGACCTGATCCTGATGGATGTGCGCATGCCGGTGATGGATGGCCTGAGCGCGACGCGTGTGATCCGGGCTCTGGACCGACCGGATGCGAAGACAATCCCGATTATCGCCATGACGGCAAATGTATTCGATGAGGATGTAGAGCAGTCGCTGCGCGCAGGCATGAACGCCCATCTTGCCAAGCCGGTGGAGCCGGATAAGCTGTATGAAACCATAGGCAGGCTGATCGCAGAGGAGCAGTCAAAGCAGAGTCCGGAGGAAAATGCAGGAATACCGGTGAATGTCGGAGCATAAGAATCAGGAATTTAGAATCCTGAACCAGGAAGCCGCTTCCCGTCTCAAAGACAAAGAAGCGGCTTCTGTGCTGCTTATGACTGCTTCGTCAGGCGGGATCAGACTTTCGGAAGCTTTGCAATGGATGCTGCCAGCTGTTCATCGGTCGGGATCTCGTCGGTCATCTCGCCGTTATGGAACTTCTCGTATGCCACCAGATCGAAGTAGCCGGTGCCGGTCAGACCGAATACGATGGTCTTTTCTTCTCCGGTTTCTTTGCACTTCATGGCTTCATCAATGGCAACGCGGATTGCATGAGAACTCTCCGGTGCGGGAAGGATTCCTTCTACGCGGGCGAACTGCTCGGCCGCTTCAAAGACAGAGGTCTGCTCGACGCTTCGAGCCTCCATGAATCCATCGTGATAGAGCTGTGACAGTGTGGTGCTCATACCGTGGAAGCGCAGGCCGCCTGCGTGGTTCGGCGAAGGAATAAAGCCGCTGCCCAGCGTATACATCTTTGCGAGCGGGCAGATCATGCCGGTATCGCAGAAGTCATAGGCGAACGTTCCTCTCGTAAAGCTCGGGCAGGATGCCGGTTCTACGGCGATAATCTGATAATCGGCTTCCCCGCGGAGCTTTTCGCCCATAAACGGTGCAATCAGGCCGCCAAGGTTGGAACCGCCGCCGGCACAGCCGATGATCATATCCGGCTTGATTCCGTATTTATCCAGAGCGGTCTTTGTCTCAAGTCCGATGACGGACTGATGCAGCAGAACCTGATTCAGAACACTGCCGAGCACATAGCGGTATCCGGGATTCTTTGTCGCGACTTCCACTGCCTCGGAGATCGCGCAGCCCAGGCTGCCGGTGGTTCCGGGATGCTCCGCAAGGATCTTCCTTCCGACTTCGGTTGTCTCCGATGGGGAGGGAACGACGGAGGCACCATAGGTACGCATGACTTCCCTGCGGAAGGGCTTCTGCTCATAGGAGACCTTGACCATGTACACTTTGCAGTCGAGATCGAAGTAGGAGCAGGCCATGGACAGGGCGGTTCCCCACTGCCCGGCGCCGGTTTCGGTCGTGACACCCTTCAGCCCCTGCTTCTTCGCGTAGTAAGCCTGGGCAATTGCAGAATTCAGCTTATGGCTGCCGCTCGTATTATTTCCCTCGAACTTATAGTAGATCTTAGCCGGCGTCTGCAGCTTTTCCTCGAGACAATACGCCCTGACAAGGGGGGACGGGCGGTACATTTTGTAAAAATCCCGAATCTCAGCCGGAATGTCAATATAGGGCGTTGTTTCATCCAGCTCCTGCTGCACCAGCTCTTCGCAGAAAATGGGAGACAGCTCCTGTGCGGTAAGCGGCTGCCCGGTTCCCGGATTCAGGAGGGGGGCAGGTTTGTTCTTCATATCAGCCCGCAGGTTGTACCATGTTTTCGGCATCTCATCTTCCGTCAGGTAAATCTTGTAGGGGACCTTGTTCTCAGACATCGTGTATCTCCTTTCTTGTCGGGAAGGCTTCCTCCTTCCCGGTGACGGTTTGGGGACAAAAAAAACCTGTCCCCACAGTTGCTGCTGGGACAGGTATGAACACTCATCCTGCGGTGCCACCCGGCTTGGTGCTGTAAAACACCCACTTAACGCATACTATCATATGCTGAACTTTGATAACGGAGGTTCCGCTCCGTCTCCCATACTCCGGATCATCCATCCCCGTTTCTGGTCGCCCTCAGAAGTCCATTCGGCCAAAACACTTTCACTGCAATTCCACCGCCTGCAGCTCTCTGTAGAAAGGAGGTCTTCGCTTACTCACTCTTCCTCAACGGTTTTCAACACTTTAACACGCCAAAGAACCCGTGTCAATCACTTTTTCAAAAAAAATAGTATCCCAACAAAAGAATAGCGCGGCACAGGCGATTATGATAATCTATATTTTAGAAAAGCAAACTGCTCTGCGCCGGATATGGAGCGGAAAGACTGCAGGGGCATTCTTGATGAGCGGAGGTTTTGGGGTTGTGGAGAGCATCTGGGAACCGGATATAAGCCGGCGCAGACATGACCTTTCAAAGACAGTGCAGGTGCTTTTTGCAAGTTTGCTTCCCGTTCCGGGGCCGGTGTTTGACCGGAAGGAATGATTAAAAACTTCTTAACACGTTAGCCCACGGGGGATACGATGCGTATAACCCAGTGTCGCAGGAAAAGAGTACAAGACTTCCGGAGAATTCCGGCAGCGATCAGAATAAAAACGGAAGTATGAAAAAAAGAATCACAAGGAGGAGTCAAAATGATTAAGAAATGGATGACAGGTACCGTACTTGCAGCAGCCGTCACAGCGTTTGGCGCATTCTCCGCAATGGCCGGAGAAACGGCAGTTGACAAACAGGGAATCAAGTTTGAGATTCCGGAAACGATCAGCGACCTTGTAACCGTGGAAGATGGAGTGGATGAGAACACGATCCTCGCCGTCTATGAGAATGCTTCCGTGGAAGCGGCACAGGCGTTGGGCGAAGAAAACGAAGGGGCCGGCTTCATTTTCAGTATCTCGACAATCTCGGAAGAGGAACTGAAGAAATTCCGCTGCGGCGATATGAGCGGCATGGAAGTGTTCGCTGAGGACGAAGATGTCTACTATGTGTTTAACCACCCGACGGATGTGCGATTTGTCCGCGAAAGCTATGATGGCGAAGGCATAGAGGAGGAGCAGGAGCATTGGAGCATGATCAACGAGTGGGCTAATCAGGAGGTTCGCAAGGAGATCCTCGCGAACAATCCGGAACTGGATCCGGAATCCTACACCAACACCTACCTTGATATGCTGCTGGCGCGTGCGGCTTATGAGCCGGGAACCAAGTATGAGCTGAGATCTCTTGCATATGGCCCTGATCCGCTGGATCCGGCAACGCTTTCTGACAATGACTTTGCCGAAGAGCTTGCGGAAGACTTCACCTATGAAGAGCTTCCTGACGCGCAGGCACCGGATGGGGAATATGAAGTTCTTGCGTTTGACGTTGACGGGGAAGAGGTGAGATATGATTTCTTCCATGCTTCGGACAGCAAGAACCTGATTCGCGAGGTTCGGAAAGTCGGCGAGGAGGAATACGAGACCCTCTACCAGGCAACTGCGAAGGACGCGGATGATGTCGATGAGACAACGACCGACATTATGGAAGAATGGTGCGCGGCAATCGCAAACGGCGGAGAAGTGGATGACTGATCTTTCCTCTTCCGCCATGTGGTGAGGCAGCCCGGCAGGGCAGCATAAAAAAAGACAGAATGAAGCGGGGGGCAATCACATGTGATTGCCCTCTAATACTAGAGGCTTACAGTGCGGAACGGATCTTGAGTCAGACTCCGGTGCGGGAACATTTAATCTGAAGGGCATAGCAGATACGATACCGAATGACTGTGTGAACCTGCTGGTACAGACCGGAGGAACGAGACAATGGGATCCGGGAGATGATCTGGGCTTTGAGATTGCAAATGACAAGCTGCAGCGCTGATACTATGGCGAGGACGGATTTGTCCTGGCGGATGAGACGGAGGCTGCACCCCACTGAGGTTGTAAATCACGGTGGAAAGACCTATACTGAAAAGAACGAGGTGTGTACCCGATTGGTGTAGCAAATGTAAAATACGATCAACAAAGGAGGAGCTGTTATGAAAAAGGGAATGGTATGGGTGGTTGCTGCGGCCATGACTTGTGCGGTGAGCATGAATGTATCGGCGGCAGATGGATACACGATTGCGACAGACACGGTATTCAAGCCTTTTGAATACACAGATGTGGAAGGAAACTTTGTCGGGATCGATGTGGATCTCCTTGCCGCAATCGCGGAGGACCAGGGATTTGAATATGAGCTGAAGAGTTTAGGCTGGGATGCCTCGATCGCGGCCTGCCAGGCCGGACAGGCTGACGGCATGATCGCAGGCGCTTCGATTACGGATGAGCGTAAGGAAAGCGGGTGGACGTTCTCCGACGGCTACTATTTTGCGACGCAGTGTATGGCAGCCCGTGTGGATGAGGAAATCAAGGGATTCGAAGACCTGAAGGGAGAAACCGTTGGTGTCAAGACGGGAACCCAGGGCGCTTCCTACGCAGAAAGCCTTAAGGATGAGTATGGATTCGAGATCACATACTTTGAAGACTCTCCGACCATGTATCTGGCTGTTGAGGGAAGACAGGTTGAGGCATGCTTTGAGGATACGCCGATCATGCTGACGCAGATTCAGGATCTGGACCTGAGCCTTGAGGTTGTCCAGGGGACGGAGAACGAGGGATCCCCGTATGGCTTTGCGATCTTCAGCGACAAGAGTCAGGAGCTGCTGGATAAGTTTAACGCCGGATTGAAGAATATCATCGCAGATGGCACCTATCAGGAGATTGTAGCCAAATATCTGGGCGAAGCTGCGGCAGAAAGTGCAGTCGAAAACCTGGAACGTGGGTTCACGAACGAGACGGAAGCAGAATGACGGGTAAGCATCTGCCCGGGCAGGAAACAGTTGGAAAGAGGTTTTCATGCAGCTCATCATCAGTAAATATGGACATCTGCTGCTCACGGCGATGGGGCAGACGTTGCTTCTGGCACTCCTGAGCCTGTTTTTCGCAAGTATCATCGGTATGATTTTTGGCCTGATGAGTGTACTGCACAATCGTGCGTGCAGGATTATCGCCAGAATCTTCGTGGACGTCATCCGCGGCGTACCGATGATCGTGCTGGCGTATTTTATCTATTTCGGATTTCCGTATCTGATGAACAATATGCTTGGCTTTGACTTCACACTGACAGCCCTGCAGGCAGGAACGATCTGCCTGGCTCTGAACTGCGGTGCGTACATGGCGGAGATCATCCGCGGCGGCATCCAGTCGGTGGATCCCGGACAGATGGAAGCCGCGCGCAGCCTGGGACTTACGTATGGGATGTCCATGCGCAAGGTTGTGCTGCCGCAGGCGATCCGGAATATGGTTCCGAGCATCATCAATCAGTTTATTATCACGCTCAAGGATACCTCGATCCTGTCGGTCATCGGTTTTCCTGAGCTGGTCAACCAGGCGAAAAATGTCGTGGCGAATACCTTCATGTCTTTCCAGACATGGGGGATCGTCGCGATCATGTATCTGGTGATCATCCTGGCCCTTTCCAGAAGTGCGAAGGTTCTGGAGAAACGGCTGAACCGCGGACGCGGACATATGCCGGCATAATCATCAAAACAGTAAAATGTTGGCCGTCGGGCAGATTATCCCCGACGGTATTTTGTTGTCAGTCCGGCACGGAAGAAATCCGAGGGGATTTAAATTCCGCCTGTCAGGATATCAGGAAGCAAATGACAAAGCGGATCGGATGACTTTATAATGTGGATCAGGATCAGTCAATGAGGAGGAAAGGCGGACATGAACGAAAAACTCAGCTTTGCAAGTGACTATGAGAAGGGGGCTCATCCGAATATCCTGGCGCGCATGGTAGAAACAAACATATGGAAGAGCGCCGGATATGGTCTGGATGATATTTCGGAATCAGCCAGAAACAGAATCCGGAAAGCCTGCGGAAAAGAAAATGCTGCTGTTGCGTTTCTCGTAGGCGGAACGCAGACAAATGCCGTGATGATCGATGCATTGCTGAAATCCTATCAGGGTGTGATAGCTGCTGAAACAGGTCACATCAGCGTCCATGAAGCGGGTGCGATCGAGGCGAACGGACATAAGGTTCTTGCACTGCCGCACCATTACGGTAAGCTGTCAGCAGCTGCGGTGGAAAAATATCTGGATGATTATTATCAGGATGCGAATCATGAACATATGGTGATGCCAGGAATGGTTTATCTGTCCCACCCGACGGAATATGGAACATTGTACGCGAAGGCGGAGCTTCAGGCGTTCCGGGAAGTCTGCGATCGATATGGAATCAGTCTGTATGTGGACGGAGCGCGGCTTGCGTATGCGCTTTCGTGTCCGGAGAATGATGTCAGTCTGGAGGATCTGGCACAGCTGTGTGATGCATTTTATATCGGCGGAACGAAATGTGGTGCCATGTTTGGCGAGGCAGTAGTTGTCCCTGACCCGGAGAAACTCCCTCACCTGTTTACGATCATAAAACAGCATGGAGCGCTTTTGGCAAAGGGAAGATTGCTGGGAATCCAGTTTGACGAATTGTTCCGCGACGATCTGTATATGAGAATCGGAGAACCGGCGATGAGAGCCGCAGACAGAATAAGAACAGCCTTAAAGGAGAAAGGATATCGGCTGTGCTTTGAATCGCCAACCAATCAGATCTTTGTCATCGTAGAAGACAATGTATTAAAGCAGCTTGGAGAAAAAGTGGAATATGGATTCTGGGAAAAATATGATGACGAACATACGGTTATCCGGCTTGCGACAGACTGGGGAACCACGGAATCTGAAACAAATGCGCTGATTGACGTGCTCTGAACAAAAGCGGTGCTTTGACCCCCAATCAATCATGTCAGTGTTGGGCGGCAGTTTAACTGGCGTATGCATCGGTAGTTATCTGTTGTGGTCGTAGTCGTAGTAAAGGGATGTGGGCTCATCACCTGCGGGTGGTGGGCTTCTTTTTGTTTTGGTGGAAAAACGGACAGGGATATGGTATTGTAATTAAGTCATAGGTTAACCAAGAGAGGGGAACTAATGCTGCTCAATAATGTCGAATCGGATCTGAAAACACGCCTTGAGAAAGAAGGCATCACACAGAAGGAGCTCGCCGGGCAAATTGGTGTGTCTCTTCCCTATGTGAACCGTATTACTAAGGGGCGGGAGCAGCTTGTCAATAAGACATTCTTGAAGATGATGGACGAGCTCGGCTATGATGTGGAGCTGACATATAAGAAAAAGTGTGTCGAGTGATGTTCCGACTCGGGATTTGTCGCAATAGTAGTTTGGGTTTGTACAAAGTAGGAGAGAAAATGAGTTCTCTGAAAAGTGGGAATGAGCATACGTGGCTCAGTGAAGCAAAAACAGTCTTGTTTGCCATGATCGCGGAGATGGATTTGGTGGTGAAAAACCTGATCAACATCTTCTTCGTCAGTCGTTTCCTCGGTGCGGAAGGTGCGGCGGCCTATGAGGTCGTGATGCCCTGTATCATGCTTGTCTCAGCGTTTGTTGCGCTGGGCTATAACGGGGTGCAGGCTGTCTGCGCCAAGGATTATGGCGCAGGGGATCTCGCGGCGTTTGAACGCCATAAGAATGCCGGTTATACCTGGTTGATCACGGTTATGACCGCATTTACGTTCCTGCTTACCCTGTTCAAGGAGCCTATGCTTGATCTGCTCGGGGCAAACGACGGGAGCACAGCCTTGGCGCTGTTAAGCAGCGATTGTTACTCCATCTTCCTTTTTTGCTTTATCCCCCAAGGCATATTCAGCCTGGCCGTCTGCTTCATGTATTTGGAGGAGCGGCGCCAACTGCTGATTACAAATTTTGTACTTTATGGATGTATTCTTGCGGGCAATATCGTCGTTACGGTTTCCTGGCCATCCATGACAGGCTATATGCTGATGAATGTGATTGGCATCACCGCAGCGGACCTTTACATCATACTGTCCTGCTTTATCATCCGGCGCAAAAGATCAAAGGCGGCGTTTACAGCCTGGAACATGCGACTTGCGGATATACGGGAATCTTTTTTCACAGGCTTACCGGATTTTATGGAATATGGCTTTGTGGGCGTGTTGTATCTGGTGGAGAACCTGTATCTGCTGACTCGTTTTTCTGAATCGGTGGTGGCCGGAGTGGGTGTCTTTGAAGCCATCGACAATCTGCCAGAGGTGATTTGCGTGGGTTTTAGTTTCCTTGTGACTGCAATGCTGGGCACAAGGGTTGGAAAAGTGTGCGGCGCACCCTCCGACAGAGATCGGGATGCCGCGATGGAGGAGCTTGGCAAGACCGCAAGGCGGATCACTAAGGGAGGCATCGTCGGATCGCTGTTTGTGGCGGCAGCCTTGCTGCTGCTGGCGCGTCCGTTCACAGGACTTTTCTTGTCGCCCGGCGATGCCGTCGCAACGCAGAGCGCGATCCTGCTCACGGTATCCTGCGCCATCGGCTTTGTGTTCTATATGCTCAATTCGGAACTGGTTTGCTACTACAAGGTCGTTGGCGCGTATATTCCGGCGCATGTCCTCTTCCTTGCGGAGGCGCTTCTGTTCCCGCTGGGCTTCAAGCTCATGTTAGGCGAGTTGTTCGGTGTGACAGGTTTTTGCCTGGGTGGCGCGGCCGGAGAGATCGCGGCTTTTCTGCTGAATCTTTGCATCGCCTGGCGGATGGCGGGGCGCTTTCCCCGAAGAATCTCAGATTTCCGCATGGAGAAATACCTTCATAGGACGGCACAAAGGCTTGCAAAGAGCGAGGTGGAGATATGAAAAAGGCGGTCTTTTGTGAGAGAAAATTTTGCTCCATGCTCCTCACGGGGACGCTCACAATGGCGGTTCTCTACGTCATGTTGCTTTGCGACAACATCATCGCGGGCTTTTTCATCGGGGAGATGGGCGTTGCCGCGATCAACGCTGTCACGCCGGTAACAGGCCTCGTGACGTTCTTTTCGACCGTCATCGCCATCGGCGCCGGCATCCTCTACAGCCGGGAGATCGGCGCGATGAACAAGCGCCGCGCTGACGAAATCTTCGGGCAGGGTCTGATCCTGAGCATCGCCATCGCTGTATTCAGCGCGCTGGCGCTGGCGCTTGGTCGGGAAACCTATTTCCGGGCAAACGGCGTCACGGGCGAGATCTTCGAGCTTGCCAGCGCTTACTATCGCTGGACGCCGCTGAACGCAGCGCTGAGCGTCATGGTAAACTATCTCACGCAGATGGTGTACACAGACGGGGATGAAACCTGCAACAACATCTCTTACGGGCTTCAGATCGGCGGGAATATCGTTCTGTCGGTGATCCTGGCGCGGCCACTTGGCATGGCCGGCATCATTCTCGGCACGATCTTCGGAAATATCCTCGGTCTTCTGGCAATCAGCTGGCACTTTTTCAAAAGGAGTAACACGCTTCATTTTGTCTGGCATCTTTCCTGGAAGGACCTGACGCAATGCGTGCGGTTCAGTATCGTGGACGCGGCGATCTATCTGTGCTGGTCTGTAATGGATTATGTGCTGATCGGCCATATTTCCGCCCGGTACGGCGAGACAGGGTTGATCACCCTGGCCGTTGTCGTCAGCGTCATAGAGTTCAGCGTCGTGATGGATGGTGTGGGAATGGCGGTCCAGCCGCTCCTGGGAACCTATCTGGGGGAGAAAAACCATGTGCTGATCCGGCGGCTCATGCGTGCTGCGGCGAAAGCGGCGCTTGTGGAGGGGCTGATTGCGAACGCGCTGATATTTATCTTTGCGAAACAATTCTGCGGCCTGTTTGGCATCGCTGAGGGAGCAGCCCTGCTGCCATCTATCCACGCGGTGCGTATCGTTTCGCTTGGCATGGTCTTTTGCAGCGCGTTTTCTCTCACGACCTCTTACTACATGCTGGTGGACCATGTGGGGCTGTCTGTCGGGATCACGGTGCTCAAGGATGGCCTTCTGTATTCTATCCTGCCTCTTATCGCTTCGGTGCTTTTTGGGGAAACCGGCATGTGGGCAGCCTTTGCTGTCACGCCCGCCCTGGCGCTGGCGTTGTCCTTCCTGTTTATCCGGCTTCGTTACGGCGCGGCAAGGTTCCCGTATCTTCTGGAGAAGACGGATACGGAAATCCTTGTGATGGAGGACGTGCTGACCAAGGAAGGCTGCGCGCAGTTCTCGGAGCGAGTGCAGGCGGTCATGCAGGAGCATGGCTATCCAGCACGCTCGGCGGGGCGCGCGGCGCTGTTTACGGAAGAAATTGGCTTGACCATCCTTGAAAAGAACGCCACGAAGAAAAAGCCGATCCTGACAGAAATATCGCTGCTCTTTGAAAAAGACTCTGTACTGCTGATCGAACGGGATTCCGGTGAAATATTTGATCTTACTGACCCGGACCAGGTAGTTTCCGGTCTCAGCAGTTTCATTCTCAGCGGCTTAATGGAAGCACACAAGGAGAAAGCGTACCTTACGACTACAGGCTATAACCGGAATATGATGCGGTTTGCGAGGGTTGAATAAAAACTGGATGGGGTATTGTCAAATTCCAGTTTGCATGGGTGACGCAACAGCCGTCAAAGCAGCATCCGGCCACCTTTTGCAGCCGCCTGTTCATCTGGCATGGCGGAGCAGCTTTTCACGAAAGTAAAACGTCGGTTTTTCAGATCGCTATGACCATGGTTTGCCGCGATTTGCCGCGGCTTGCCAACGGTAGTAAAACTACCCGATTTTTACTACGTTTTGACTACGAATCGTTGCCGCAACTTGCCGCATTTTGCCCCGTTTTGCCATTTCGACCATTTTTCTTGGCAGAATGAAGCTGCGGAAAGCCTCCGGATTACCGAGGCAAATCGAGGCATTTCGCGGCAAATCGGTGCACCTGAAAGGAGATTTTCGTATTGATTAAGATTTTGTTTATCTGTCACGGCAGTATGCGAATTCATATGCCTTAAACCCCGATAGATGCTGGATTTTTCAAAATGCGGTAAGCCGATTTTATAGCACTTTTATAGCAAATGAAAAAATGAGGGAAAACACGGGATTAAGGCCGTGAGATATGGAAATTACAGACGTATTTTCCGTATCTTGCGGCCTTATTTTTTAGCAGGATCCTGACGATGGCGGAGATCCTGGAGCAGTCTCTGCTTGTCCTCTATGGAGAGTTTACTGATCTCTGTCATGAGAGCATGGTCCAGCGCGGTACTGTAGTAAGACTTGTCTGTTAGTCCTGCAAGTTCGTCCAGTGAGCAGTGCATCAGCCTGGCATAGTAAGTCATCATTCTCATCGACATAGAGACCCTGCCGTTTTCCACATTACTGATAAAGCCTCTGGTCACATTCAACGCTTTGGCAACATCACTTTGTGATAGGCCGAGCTGTGTCCGGATCTCCCGGGAACGGTCTGCAAGATTAACCACGGCTGGCGTACCTTCTTTCTGCACTGTGTTCTGGTTCTCATCTCTTTCAGCCATATTGAAATACTCCTTATTCTGAATGCAAATCTATATTCTTCCATGCATCTCTACCCTAAGTATATCAAAAAATCTGAAATTGTATATTTACAGTATCCCCCTTCGAGAATAATATGTAATTGGAGAGATACTAATAATATACATCATATCTGGAGATTGTACCGCAGATAAATGGCTAGTCTCCGGAATATCCAGAAGGGGGACTGAGGATATGGCAGCTGCATTGGTAGCATTATTCCTGGGAGGAATCTTTGTCACAATATGCGTGATCATCAGCGTGATTGGAATAGGGGCCTATGTGGCACCGTATGCAGGAGGGGCACTGGCGAGCGTCATGGTCTGCGAGACCATTCCGGGAGCAAAAGGCTTGGTACCGGGACATACATTTCTCAACTACCTGGTCATTCTTGCAATTGTAGAGACGATCATCATCCTGCTGATGCATGTTCCGTCTGTCAGCAGGGCAGTCAATGTCCTGGCGACTTCTTTCTTTCTGTGTGTTGTAGGATTCCCAATCATGGACCATGCGGATGCGCTGACGGCGGCCTTTAAGGAATACTCTGCCGCAGTCATGAAAAAGAAAGACCGGCCCAGTGTCCTGAAAGTCCTGAAGAAGATGAAGGAGCTTGTGGCATCCATCCCGGACAAGGTGAGGAATAAAGATAAGGAGCACACGTTATGAGGATCGATACAAAGAAACTGAAACGGCTGCTCCTTTTGAATTTCCCCTATATCTTTGTCGGGCTGATTGCTACGA
>CADBZI010000018.1 GCA_902799015.1 uncultured Lachnospiraceae bacterium
GGGGAAAATGAGAGAGATCAAGACAATTGCGCACATCCGCAGCGACTTCCCGGAAAAGTTCGGGATTCCGAGACAGAGTGGTATTATAAAGGAGCTGAAGGCGCAGATCATTTTTGAGAAAGAGTTCCGTGATCCGAATTGCATCCTCGGACTGGAGGAGTTTTCTCATCTGTGGATTCTCTGGGAGTTTTCCGGAAATGAGAAGGCAGGATGGTCTCCTACGGTGATCCCTCCGAGACTGGGCGGGAGAATCCACAAAGGCGTATTCGCGACCCGGTCTCCGTTCCGGCCGAATCCGATCGGTCTGTCCTGCGTCAGGCTGGAAGCGATTGAGATGACGGCAAAGGACGGACCGGTGCTTCATGTGCTCGGGGCGGATCTGAGAGACAATACGCCGATTCTGGATATCAAGCCGTATATCAGATATACGGACTGTCAGCCGGATGCCGTGAGCGGATTTGCGGACGGAGTGAAAGCGTACCGGCTGGAGGTCATTTTCCCGGAGGAGCTGCTTGAAAAGCTGCCGGAGGAAAAGCGCCGGGCTGCAGTGAGGATCCTGGAAGAAGACCCCAGACCCGCCTATCAGAATGACCCGGATAGAAGATACGGGACGGCGTTTGCCGGCTGGGACATCCGGTTTCACGTGAGGGGACGGACCCTGACGGTCTGCGAGGTTGTCCCATATCCGGGAAACAGATAACGAATCATCAGGCGATTTGAACGGATTGGTTTCTCTGAGGTACCTAAGACGGATCGGCTTCCTGGAGGTATCTAAGGAAAGAAGGAGAGTGGAGCGCTGACAATGGAATATGCTGCTTATACCATTCAGGGGGACGGTGTTACCCTGTACCGGCTCTATGGTACAGGTCCGGCTGTGGAGGTACCGGCCAGGATCGATGGCAGAAAGGTGACGAAACTGGCGGACCATCTGTTTGCCGATGAGATGTCTGTCCTCTGTGATTCGAAGCAGATGCTGCTGGCAGTACAAAAGGGCAGTGAATGGATAAAGCTGGAAGAAGGGCAGACGGCTGCATCCCGAAGCCTTCTCGGACAGGAGGCGCTATGCGGTGAAAAAGTTGGCGCAGTCTATATTCCGGAGGGGGTTCGCCAGATTGGCAATTATGCCTTCTACGGACTCTATCAGCTCAAGGAGGTGTGCTTTCCTTCCACGCTGCAGCGGATCGGATGGGGGATGTTCAACGCATGCCGAATGACGGAGCGCATCGTTTTCCGCCTGACGGAGCCGGAAGACGGCAGGGATACGTATGAGACACCTGCCATGATGAAAGAGGTCGTGGATTCGCTTTCAAATGAGATTGACGCGGTCGTGATCCGGGGAGAGGAGGAGTGGTACCGCCTCCGTTTTCCTGCCTACTATGAGGAAGGAAAGGAGAACACGCCCGCGCGGATCATTGAGATCATCTATCACGGGACAGGCCATCAATACCGCAACTGTTTTCTGAACCGGGAGCTTCAGTTTGACCGGTATGACGAGGTTTTTCCTCTGGCTGCCGCGCAGGAATCTCCCATGACCAATGTACATCTGATTCTGAACCGGCTTCGGTCGGGGCCTTTGGTGAATGAGGATATTCTGAAACGATATCTGAACTATCTTCGTCAGGAGAACGAGGTCATGATGGAAGTGATCCTGTCGGATCCTGAGTTTGATCCGGCGCTCACACTTCGTATGCTGGATCACAGGAACCTGTTCACACGTGCATGCCTGGATCAGTCGATCCGGATTGCCTCGGAAAAAAAGATTCCCTCCGCGGTGAGCTGCCTGATGGATATCCGCGCACGGCGATTCCCGCAGGAGATGGACAGCAAAAGGAGAAGCCGCTACGCGCTGTGAACGGAGACAGAGAAGGCAGTCTTATGAACAGAACCAGAGAGATCACTGAAGATTTGAAAGAGATATCCATACAGATTCTGAACGACAGCCGCGCGGAACTCTTTATGGACCAGCATTATCTGGCGCTTGCGCTGGGGTCATTTTGCTATGCGGTCAATACGGAGATGAAAGGGATCGGAACCGACGGAGCGTATCTGCTGGTGCACCCGAAGATTCTTGCCGATCTGTATGAGGAAAACCGGCGCCGGGTCAACCGCATCTATCTGCATCAGGTATACCACTGCCTGTTCCGCCATATTTTCAAAAGGCTCCGGCCTGACAAGAATCTGTGGATGCTTGCATGTGATATGGCGGTAGAGTATCTGATTGATTCCCAGAACCTGCGCGCGACAAGAATTGCGCACAGCGCGCTTCGCGACAGGTGGAGGAGAGAGCTCAGCCGGCATGTCAGAGTCCTGAATGCGGAAAGCATCTATGCTGCGCTGACAGAGCTGTCTCCGGATGCCTCAGCGCTTGCGCAGCTTCAGACAGAATTCTCGCCGGATGATCACAGCCTCTGGCCGGCACTTGGAGACAGCAGGCGCAATCCGCCTGCGAAGAGCATCCTGCTAAGGAAGAAGTGGGAAGACCTGTCCGGGAAGCTGCAGACGGAGATGGAGTCTTTTTCCGCTGAAGCATCTTCCGGGGATCCTTCTTTGCTGGAGGAGACGCGGGTAGAGAACCGGGAGCGGATGTCCTATCGCTCCTTTCTCAGGAAGTTTGCGGTGCTTCGGGAAGAGCTGCACATGGACATGGATTCCTATGACAGCATCCTTTATTCCCTTGGACTTGAGCTGTATGGCAATATGCCCCTGATTGAGCCGGTGGAGACCAGGGAAGTAAAGAAAATTGATGAGTGTGTGATTGTGATTGACACTTCCATGTCCGTGTCGGGGCAGCTTGTGAAAAGCTTTCTGGAGCAGACCTACAGCGTGCTGAGCGAAACAGAGAGCTTTCTCCACAAGGTCAATATCCGGATTCTGATGTGTGATGAGCGGGTGCTCAGCGACAAAAAGATCGAATCAAAAAAAGAACTTGAGCAGTACATGGAGCACGTGCAGCTGATCGGAGAGGGAGGGACAGATTTCCGGCCGGCATTTTCGTATGTGGAGGAACTGATCCGAAGGAAACAGTTCCTGTCTCTGAGGGGGCTGATCTATTTTACAGACGGAAAGGGGATCTACCCATCGAAAAAGCCGCCCTATGAGACCGCGTTTGTATTCTGCGGAGAAGATTATGATGACAGCGCCCTCCCGCCGTGGGCGATGAAGCTGATTCTTCCCGCCTGGCAGCTGGAAGAGGAGAAGCATCTGGAAGACGAGCGGTTTGTATGGCCAATGGAGCAGAGGTAAGGATATGAATATAAAACGCGCAAAGCAGGAGATCATCGATACCATCAGTGCCTATCTTGAGAAGGATGCATATGGACAGTACCGGATTCCCGAGATCCGGCAAAGGCCGGTTCTTCTCATGGGGCCTCCCGGGATCGGCAAGACGCAGATCATGGAGCAGATTGCACGTGAGTGCGATATCGCCCTGGTTTCCTATACCATCACGCATCATACCCGGCAGAGCGCAGTCGGCCTTCCGTTCATTTCCACAAAGTGCTATGGCGGAAAGCAGGAGCGCGTTACCGAGTATACCATGAGCGAGATCCTTGCATCGGTTTATGACCGGATGGAGGATTCCGGAAAGCGGGAAGGGATCCTGTTTATTGATGAGATCAACTGTGTATCGGAGACGCTTGCCCCGACCATGCTGCAGTTTCTGCAGTGCAAGACCTTCGGAAACCGTGCGGTTCCGGAAGGCTGGGTGATCGCAGCGGCCGGCAATCCGCCGGAATACAACCGGTCGGTCCGGGATTTTGATGTTGTCACGCTTGACCGGCTGAAGGTGATCGACGTGGAGCCGGATCTGGATGTGTGGAAGGAGTATGCCTATCAGAACGGCATCCATTCTGCCGTGATTGGTTATCTTGACACGCACCGGGATCATTTTTTCAGATGCGAGACCACGGTGGACGGAAAACGCTTTGTCACTGCCAGAGGATGGGAAGATCTGTCGGAACTGATCTATGCCTACGAAAGGCTGGGAAAGCGGTTTGATGCGGAGGTGACGGGGCAGTATCTGCAGTATCCTGCCATTGCCGGAGACTTTTCCAATTACCTGGAGCTGTATTACCGGTATCAGAAGGATTACGGAGTGGACCGCATCCTGGCAGGAGAGGTTTCCGCCCAGGTGCAGAACCGTCTGCGCTATGCACCGTTTGATGAGCGGCTGCAGATCATCACACTGCTTTTGTCCGCTTTGGGAGACGCATTTCTTTCCGCACGGGGGAAGGACCGGTATACGGCGCATCTGTATGACTTTTTGCAGGCGTTTCACCAGACAGAACCGGCAGAAGCTGCATCCTTTGAAATGCTTCTGACGAAACAGAAAGAACAAGTCCGGATGCGCATTGAAGCGGGCCAGAATGAAAAGCAGCTTCTGAAAGAGTACCGTCCGGTTTTTCATACACTGGAGGAATGGCTGGTTGAGCTGAAAAGTACCAAAACATTTTCTGAGCAAGACGCAGAACAGGGCGGAAGCGGGGAGAACTTCCTTTCGGATAGAACCTGGGAACGTCTGAAAGGGCTGTTTGAAGAAAAACGCATATCCCTTGAGGAACAGATGAACGAAACCCTGCTTCTTCTGGAGCATGCGTTTGATTTTATGGAGCTGTGTTTTGGCGAAAGCCAGGAGATGGTTGTCTTTATTACGGAGCTGTCCTGCAGTCCGCATGCAATGTGGTTTCTCGGAGAAAATGAATGCCCCCGCTATTACCGGTACAACAAAGCCCTGCTGTTTGAGGACCGGGAAGAGCAGGTGCGGAAGAAACTGGGTGAGATCAGAGGACGGATGCAGGGCGAGTAGGATCCGACGCAAGGAGCTCTTCACACAGCCGGATCTTTGTGCTCAGACTGTTCTCAAACACAACGCTGCCATGCGCAGCGGAGGGGTTCAGAAGGTTCTCCTCCGTCAGCCGCCTCTTCAGCTCCCGCGCCGTACCCGGTCCGCCGTCAAAGATCCGGACCTTTTCTCCGGCAAGAGAGCGGATCACAGGCTCGACAAAGGGATAGTGGGTACACCCGAGCACAATGGCGTCCACAGGAGTCTTCTCCAATATGGGACACAGAACAGAAGACAGATAGGCGGTCACTTCCGGACCGTCTGTTTTGCCCGCTTCCACATATTCCATAAGTCCGGGACAGCCCAGGGGAATGACATCCGCCTTGTCGGCATAGTGCCCGAGCAGGGTATGAAACTTGCTTTCCGCAACCGTCAGAGGAGTGGCCAGAACGAGCACCGTCGGATGCGGACTCATGAGGGCAGCAGGCTTCAGCGCCGGCTCGATTCCGATTACGGGAATATCCGTATAGATTCTGCGAAGGTCATTGATTGCAGCGCTGGTTGCAGTATTGCATGCAATGACCAGCGCTTTGATCCCGCGCGCATAGAGTCTTGCGGCATGTCCCAGGGTCAGCTTCAGAATCTCTTCTTTGGGACGGGTTCCGTAAGGGGCATTCGCTGAGTCTCCAAAAAACAGGAAGTCCTCGTTCGGAAGCAGCTTAACAGCTTCCCGGAGCACGCTGATCCCTCCGACCCCGGAGTCAAAAAATGCGATTGGGAGAGTTTTTTTATCCATAAGTGTTCTTGAATGATGTACTGCGTCAGATAGATGCTGTCATACTCTGCCGCGGGTTGTCTTTACAGCAGAACGGGCCCCTGATCGGTCAGCGCAAAAGTAATCCTATCTTCCAGAGGGAAATCAGCCTTTGCACCGGTTTTTTCCGTAACTGCTTTTTTCAGGGAATCGAGTGCGTCAAGCTCCACCAGTGTTTCGGTTTCCACCATGTCCGTATAGGAAACGTCGGTGAGCGGGAGCTGCCTCTGCTCCAGAATATACCGGATCTTTCCGGCATCGTTGTAGCTTGTCCGGATCCGGAGGCGGATTCCTTCTGTCCGGGTGCCGGTCAGGCAGGCAGCAACTGCTTTCTTAACCGCGTCGGAATAGGCTCTCACCAATCCGCCGGTTCCCAGAAGCACGCCGCCGAAATAACGCGTCACAACCGCGCAGACATCGGTCAGTTCTTCTCCGGCAAGAACGCTGAGCATGGGCCTTCCGGCGGTTCCCGAGGGCTCTCCGTCATCCGAACAGCGTGAGATCTCCCCGCGCTGTCCCAGAATCATGGCACTGCAGTTGTGCCGGGCATCCCAGAAAGTCTTTCTGGTGCGCAAAATGAAATCGTCCGCTTCTTCCTGACTGCGGACGCTTTGCACCGTGGCAATGAATCTTGACTTTTTCTCTGTGATCTCGGCTGTGGCGCCTTTCAGAATGATTTTCACTGATTCCTCCGGCAAAAGAGCGCTCTTACCAAAACTTTAAGGAAATTAGAGCTTCGTTTTCAACATACCCGTTATACAATATTCGTGACGGGAACGTCAATATAACCATAACATACAGACCGGTCTCCATAAGCCTGGAGGCAGGCAGCAGGCAACCAGGCAGCCAAGAGGTGATTGCGTGTACGATTATACCCGGTACGGAATTGAAGAAAAGCTCCGGCCCCGCACTTCGCGAAGAGTTGCGGGCAGGATTTTTTCTGCGCTGGGAAAACTGCTCGTCTTTGCGTTTATCGTTGCGGCGGCAGGTGCTTTCCTGTACGCATTTTTAAGCTGGAACAAGATCGTGGAGGGCGCACCGGATATTTCGGGAATGACCTTTGAGCCGGGAGAATCCGCAACGTATATCTATGACCGGGACGGAAACCGGGTGCAGAAGCTGACACTTCCGGAAGCGAACCGGGATCTTGTGCGGCTTGAGGACGTACCGGTTGACCTCCAAAGAGCAGTGGTAGCGATCGAAGACGCCAGATTCTATGAACACCATGGAATTGACCCGATTGGGATCGTAAGAGCACTGGTCAGCGGGATTATGTCAAGGTCTTTTTCCCAGGGGGCGAGCACGATTACGCAGCAGCTTCTGAAAAATACCGTTTTCCCCGGATGGACGCAGGAGTCGTCTTTCAGGGAGCGGATCGAGCGGAAGCTGCAGGAACAGTATCTGGCGCTGAAGCTCGAAAAAAACCTGACCAAGGATCAGATACTGGAATCCTACCTGAACCTGATCAATCTGGGCGCGGGATGCTACGGGGTACAGGCTGCCGCGTACCGGTATTTCGGAAAGTCCGTCAGTGACCTGACACTTTCCGAGGATTCTGTCATTGCGGGAATCACCCAGAATCCGACCGCGTATAATCCGATCACCTATCCGGAGAACAATGAGAAGCGTCGGAAGATGGTGCTGGACGCGATGCTGGATCAGGGATATATCGATAAAACACGATATGATGAAGCGATGACGGATGATGTGTACGCGAGAATCCGGGAGCACGTTTCCGAGGTGGATACCACCAGTTCGGTCTATACATTTTATCAGGACGCGCTGATCGACCAGGTCATGCAGGATCTTCAGGATGAATTGGCGTACAGCTACCAGCAGGCATACCGGGCGGTCTATTCCGGAGGGCTTCGGATCTACTCCGCGCAGGATGCCCGGATCCAGAAAATCTGTGATGAGGAATTTGAGAATCCGCAGAATTTCCCTGCCGGAACGCAGGCGGGAATCGATTACGCGCTGAGCGTACAGAGTGCGGATAAGACAGTGACGGATTATGGAAATGATGACCTGATCGCCTGGGTGCGCAGTCATTCGAATCCATCCTTCCGTCTGATGTATACCGACGCGCAGCAGGCGCGCTCCGATGCGCAGTCCTTCCGGGATTCTGTCGTCGGGGAGGGAGACACGGTGCTGGGAGAGCGCATCACCATTACGCCTCAGCCGCAGGCTTCCTGTGTTGTGATCGATCAGTCGACCGGCCTTGTCGCCGCTCTGGTTGGCGGAAGAGGTGATAAAGAGGCGAGCCTGACGCTGAACCGCGCATCCTATACGCTGCGCCAGCCCGGTTCTACCTTTAAGATTCTTACGACATATGCGCCTGCGCTGGAGAATAAGGCAGTCACACTGGCATCGACGATTGTAGATGAACCTTACCGGTACAGCTGGGGAACCCCTGTCAATAATGCCAGCAAGACCTATGCGGGCGAGGTGACGGTGCGCCGTGCGATTGCAGAGTCCATCAATGTGGTTGCGGTCAAGCTGCTGACCCGGATCACGCCTCAGGTGGGGTATGAATTTGCGAAGAAGATGGGAATCTCAACCCTGACGGATCATCTGGAAACCGATTCGGGGGTTTTGACGGATGTCGGCCAGACACTGGCACTGGGCGGCATCAGCAGGGGTGTGACAAACTTGGAACTCACCGGCGCCTATGCGGGGATCGCGAATCTGGGGCATTTCTATAAACCAAAGTTCTATACGGAAGTCATGGATCAGTATGGAAATGTTCTTCTGGACAATACGAACCAGAAGCCAAGGACGGTGATGAAAGAGAGCACTGCGCAGCTTCTTACGAGTGCGATGGAGGACGTGATCCGGGACGAAGCAGGGACCGCACATGGAATGATTCAGCTCGGAAGCATGAGTGTCGCCGGAAAGACAGGGACGACATCAGAATGGAGAGACAGCTGGTTTGTCGGATATACCCCGTACTATACCTGCGGGATCTGGGCCGGGTATGATAACAATGAGGTCCTGCCGGATGCCGACAAATACCATACCTTCAGCAAGCTTTTGTGGAATGCGGTCATGAGCCGTGTCAGCGCGCTGGATACGCCGACCAGGTTCCGCCTGACCGGTGATGTGATGACAGCACCGGTATGCAAGACATCCCATATGGCGGCTTCTGTGCGGTGCCCGGAGGTCTATGACGAGATGTTCGCGCAGGGGACACAGCCGCAGTATTACTGCAATGTGCACGGAGATGGCTCTCTGGTATCCGGGGGCAGCGGCGGAATCGGAGGTATCACCGGCACAAACAGCCAGAGCCAGGTTGTGATTCTGAACGCGGAACCGGATATGGAACCGGATGTGGAAGAAGAGACCTTTGACGGATACGGGGAAGATCCGGTGTGGGATGGTGCGGAGGATGATTCGATGACGGTCTGGAATTCCGATTCGTATGACAACTCCTATGACAGCTCCTATGACAATTCCTATGACATGCAGAATCAGGGACAGAATGAAGACGGAGCAGACCCGGCCGGAGGATGGAATCAGGACGGTCAGAACCCGGCAGGAGAGATGGATTCAGACCCCTTGCAGGGGAGTGCTTCCGGACCGGGTGACATCGTGATCTTTTCCTGAATACACAGAAACAAATAAAAGGCAGCCACGCGGCTGCCTTTTATTTGTGCTGTTTGTCCTGCAAGGACGAACCCGGAAGAATCAGTTCTTCTTTCCCGGCATCAGCTTCTGATACCACTTTTTCTTTGGTGGCGGTGTCTCAAGCTTACCGCGGATCGCCTTGACATCCATGATGTAGATTCCACTGAGGGTGGCCTTTACAGACTTTCCTACGGGAATGACAGGAAAGACTTTCTGATCCGCGACAAGCGTCATGATCTTTCCCTGCACCCTTGCTTTGACGATCGGCATCTTGGACCGGCGCATAAGCTTCGGTGTCTGATCGATTACAAACTGCGGCAGGCCGGATTCCTTGAGCGGAAGCATCTTCTTGTCGATAACGAAGATCTGGACGACCTGCTTGGAAGCTTCCATCTGAGCCTGGGACTCATCCTGCTTCTTCTGCAGCTTCTTCCCCCAGAAGTAGAGGAAGATCAGACCTGCAACCAGGACAGCAAGTATGATCAGAAGTACAATTGTAACGGTTGACATGCAGCATTTCCTCCGAAAATATTGTCATATACGCGGGAATTCTATCATTTTCTGTATGAAAGCGCAAGTGGACACTTCTACCCAAATCAGGGAATGTGTGATATACTCTCATGAGTATGTGCACAAGCGCATGAGGAGAAGATTATCTGAACGAAGAAAGGGTTTGAACAATGAAAAAGAAATATGCTTTAGCACTGCTTTTGTCTGCCTGTACCGTGATTGCTGCGGGCTGCGGCAATAAGGAGAAGGAGACGGAAGCTCCGAAGGCGGTTGAGACTGCCGCGGCCAGAGACACGGAAGCGGCAGCGGCGGAAACCGAGGCAGCGGCAGCGGTGGAAACAGAGGCAGCGGCAGCCGCCACAGAAGCGGCAGCGGTGGAAACCGAAGCAGCGGCAGTCGCGGCAACGGTGGCCGAGACAGAGGCGGAGACAACTGTGCCGGAGATGGCAGCGGTGGAAACCGAGCCGGATGCTTACAACTACGCGGAAACGGAGTCTGAGAGTTACGATTATACGGAGACCGAGACGGAGTATGTTGTGGTTCCGAAGCCGGAGTACAATGTGTCTGACTACCTGAAGATTGAGGACGATGCGTATAAGAACCTGACGGTTCAGGTTGCGCCTGCCCAGAAGGCGACCGATGAAGAGGTCAACGAGGAGATCAATACTTCCATTACTTATCTGGAAGACTATGATGAGATCGTCGTGAAGAAGACAGAGGGCAAGGTAAAGTCCGGAGATACGGTGAATATTGATTATGTCGGGACGAAGGACGGAGAAGCCTTTGACGGCGGCAGCGCGCAGGGATATGATCTGGAGATCGGGTCGGGATCCTTTATCGACGGATTTGAGGAAGGCCTGATCGGCAAAGAGATCGGCAGTGAAGTCGACCTGAATCTGACCTTCCCGGAGGATTACGGTGTTGAGGATCTGAACGGTGCGGATGTTGTGTTCCACGTGACATTGAATTATATTGCCGAGATTCCGGAACTGACGGACGAACTGGCGAAGAAGCTGTCCGGCGGTGAATACGATAATGTCAAGGATTATGTCGAATCGGTGCGCAGCAGCATCCAGTCCGGATATGATGAGGACTACAAGAACAGCGTCTTTACGATGATCATGGGCAAGCTGTCTGAACTTTATCCGGTAGAGCAGTATCCGGAAGCAAATATTGAATATAATATCAATGACATCATGGACCGGTATATTAAGCCCTATGCCTCCATGTACGGAATGAGCCTGGATGACTTCATCGCATCTGCCTACAATGGCCTGACGGAGGAAGAGTTCCGTGAGACGCAGCTTGCTCCGGCAGCGCAGGCAAACCTTGCGCAGGAGATCATCCTGACCGCGATCGCCGAAAAGGAAGGGATCACCATGACGGATCAGGAACTCGACAAGCTGCTTGCCTCTTACGCGGAAGAGTATGGCGAGACTGTGGAAGAACTGACCGCCGGAATGGACAGAGAGTCCATTCGTTCGAGTGAACTGCAGCAGGCCGTGATGAATTGGCTGTATGAAAATGTGACCATCGAAGAAGTCGAGGAGACCGAGCCGGCTGAGCTGTCCGGCTTCGAGACAGAGGCGGAAACGGAGATCTCTGCAGCCCAGACTGAGGCAGAAACCGCGGCTATGACCGAGACAGAGTAAAGATGAAACTGTTTGATGAAAATCAGGTACCGGGAAGCCTGGATTCCTGGCTTCCCGGAAGGAGAATCAGAGAGAAATCATGAGAAAAAAGCTCGCAATCCTTCTTATGAGCGCTGTGATCGCCGGCGCGCTGCCATGCACAGGTCTTTACGCTGAGGAAACTCCTGCATCCGAAGAAGTGCAGGAGGCGGATGCCGGAGAGACTGAGGCGATGACAGAGACAGACGTGTCTGTGTCTGTTCCGGAAAACCGGCCGGAGTATCAGGCACTGGATTATGTTAAGATCGATGATGATGAATATAAAAAGATTCAGCTGTCGGTCTACCCGCCTGCGGATGATTCGGAAGAAGCTCAGGCAGAGTATCAGAAAACCATCGATACGATGATCATGACACAGCTTTTCTCACTGTATCCTGTGAGAGAGCTTCCGCAGGACCTGATGAATTATACGATTGGCAGCCTGACGGCAACCTATCAGGAATATGCCGGAATGTATGGGATGGACTTCGCAACCTTTCTTCAGACCTATCTGAAGGAGGACGAATCCACATTCAACGCGCAGGTGAAGAAGGCGGCGGACCAGACACTGAAGGAAGAGATTCTTCTGAAAGCGGTGGCGGAGAAAGAGAACATCACTGTTTCGGAGGAAGAGTATGAACAGGGCTGCGCGGATTATGCGCTGCAATATGGATATGAATCCGCAGATGCCCTCAGGCAGGCATTTGATGAGCCCACGATCCGGATCAGTCTGCTGATGGACAAGACCTTCGATTACCTGGAATCCGTCACGCAGATTGACCTCATTATCGAAACGGAGACAGAATCCGAGAGTGAGGCAATGACGGAAGCGGAGACCTGACAGACCGGATTGACTTTTGGCAAAACAATCCTGTAACAGCTCTTGACCTTTTGGTGTCATACATGTATGATTGCTGTATCTGCTAGGGGCGCGAGAGCTGAGAGTGCAGGTGAGATTCCTGCAGACCCTCAATACCTGATCTGGTTAATGCCAGCGTAGGGAAGCAATTCATTTTGCATTGAAGCTGTTTTGAGCACCTCTTTTGCGGAGGTGTTCATTTTTTTATGCAGCTGAGAAAAGGAGGAATCACATGGAAGCGAGTGTAGCAATTCAGACCCTGCCGACAGCACCGGATGATGAGGAACTGTGCAGAATTGTCGATGAGGTGATCGCGTATATCGCAGGCACCGGATACAATTATTACGTCGGACCTTTTGAAACGACCATTGAGGGTCCTTATGATGCGCTGATGGATATTGTGAAGGAGTGTCAGCATATTGCGATCCGTGCCGGCGCGCCGTCTGTCGCAGCGTACATAAAGGTCAGCTACAAGCCGGAAGGAGAGGTCCTTTCCATTGAAAGAAAGATCGGAAAATATCACGCGTAAGGTTCCTGCTCTGGCAGCGCTCGCCCTGATTGTGGCCATCTGGGAACTGGTCTGTGTCAGCGGTGCGGTGCCGTCTTACATGCTTCCGTCACCGATCGATGTTGTGCGGGCTTTTGCGGATGACTTCCCGAATCTGATGCACCATGCGGCTACGACTCTGCAGGAGGCAGCCTGGGGACTTCTGGCCGGGATCGGATTGGCACTGATCATGGCAACATTAATGGATCGTTTCCTGATCCTGGATCAGGCTCTTTATCCGCTGATGATTATCACCCAGACGATTCCGACCATCGCGATTGCCCCCCTCCTGGTGCTCTGGATGGGATTTGGGATGGCACCGAAGATTACACTGGTTGTGATTACGACCTTCTTCCCGATTGCGGTCGGACTTTTGGACGGATACCGCAGCGTTGATCCGGATGCGGTCAATCTGATGCGGGCCATGGGAGCGAACCGGAGACAGATCTTTCGTCATGTCAAGTTCCCGGCTGCGCTTGATCATTTCTTTTCCGGGCTGAAGATCTCCGCGTCCTACGCGGTGGTGGGAGCGGTCATCTCGGAGTGGCTCGGCGGCTTTGAGGGACTTGGCGTCTATATGACGAGAGTGAAGAAGGCCTACGCATTTGACAAAATGTTTGCGGTGATCTTTTTGATTGTCATCATCAGTCTGCTGCTGATGGAACTGGTCAATCTGCTTCGTGATCTTGCGATGCCATGGGCGGCAAAGCAGGCAGACGGAAGCACAAAGTGACAAACCAGAAAGCACAGGCAACCGAATATAGAAGGGAGACAGATATGAAAAGGAAGAAACTGTATATGCTTGCGGCATTCATGGTAACGGGCGTTCTGGCTGCCGGCTCCTGGCATAGCGCATCTGCGGAAGATCTGACAAAGATTACATTCTGCCTGGACTGGACGCCGAATACCAATCATACCGGAATCTACGCAGCCCAGGCACTTGGGTACTTTGAGGAAGAGGGGCTGGATGTGGAGATTGTTCAGCCGCCGGAAAATGGTGCGGTGCTGATGTGCGCATCCGGACAGGCGCAGTTCGCGGTTGACGCGCAGGATACCATGGCCGCGGCGCTTGATCAGGAGGAGCCGCTGGGGATTACAGCAGTGGCAGCGATGATCCAGCACAACACTTCCGGAATTCTGTCCCGGGCCGGAGATGGGATTGATACGCCGAAGGGCCTGGAAGGGAAGACCTATTCAACGTGGGAATCTCCCATCGAGCTCAACATGATTGAGTATGTCATGACGCAGGATGGAGGAGATTTCTCCAAGCTGACGCTGATCCCGAATGACATCACGGATGAGCCTGCCGCACTGGCAGCCCATCAGACGGATGCGGTCTGGGTTTTCTACGGATGGAGCGGAATCAATGCTCAGGTTGAAGGCGTGGACTGTGATTATTGGAGTTTTGCCGATATCAGCCCGGAACTGGATTATTACACACCGGTCATCGTCGCGAATGACAGTTTTCTGGAAACGTCTCCGGAGATTGCGAAGGCATTTCTCAAAGCAGCGGCCAGAGGATATGAATATGCCATTGAGCATCCGAAGGAGGCTGCGGATCTTCTGATCGAAGGAGATACCACCGGCTCTCTTAAAGGGGCGGAGGATTTGATCTACGCGAGTCAGGAATGGCTTTCCGAACGTTACATCGACGATGCGGATCGCTGGGGCGTCATTGATGAAGATCGGTGGAATGCATTTTACGGATGGCTGTCAGAGCATGAATTGACACAGAATGATCTGACAGGAAAGGGATTTTCAAACGGGTATCTGCCATGAGTCTCCTTGAGGCGCGGCACGTCACAATGGAATATGATCACAGGACGATCATTCAGGATATCTGCATCCATCTGGAGGAAGGGGAACTGATCTCCCTTCTTGGCCTGAGCGGATCCGGAAAGACAACCCTGTTTCATGTTCTGTCCGGCCTTGCTCTTCCGAAGGAAGGGCAGGTCCTCCTGAACGGACGCGATATCACGGGAAAACCGGGGTCTGTCAGCTATATGCTGCAGAAGGACCTGCTCCTTCCGCACAAGAAGGTGATCGACAATGTATCGCTGCCGCTGATCCTGAACGGAATGAGCAGGGCGGATGCCAGGAAGAAGGCAGATCCCCTGTTTGCCGAATTCGGGCTGGAAGGGTGTCAGGAGCAGTATCCGTCCAGCCTTTCGGGCGGCATGCGTCAGAGGGCTGCATTTCTTCGCACCTATCTGTGTGCGATTGTTCAGACAGAGGGTACCTCCGCTTCCGAAAGCAGCGCGCTGAAGCGCACATCTCGCAGCGGCGCGAGACAGGAGGCGGACGGCCAGGACAGGGTGATGCGCACGGCTGCGCTTCTGGATGAACCGTTTTCCGCACTGGACACGATCACAAAGGACCAGATTCATACCTGGTACCTGGATGTCATGCAGAAAATTGATCTTTCCACAATCTTTATCACCCACGATATTGATGAGGCGATCCTGCTTTCGGACCGGATCTACCTGATGACCGGAACACCGGGGAAGATTACGCATGAGCTGCACATCAATCCGGTCAGATCACTCCGGAAGGAATTCAATCTGACCCAGGAGTTTCTCGAATATAAGCGCAGAATCATCTCGATTCTGTCCGGCCTGCACTGACAGGCCGTTTTTTTCTGCCCGCGCGCCGCATGGATTCTCTCTTGTTTAGATAACGTGAATAAGGTACAATGGTCAGCAGATAGCAACAAAAGACAATGGACGGCAGCGAGGAAGCTTTCTGCCGGGAGCAGGAGATGGAGGCTGTATGAATAAAGAGTATGATGTGGTAGCGTTGGGAGAACTGCTGATTGATTTTACGGAAAGCGGACTGAGCGCACAGGGGAATCCCCTGCTTGAGGTGAATCCGGGAGGAGCGCCGGGCAATGTTTTGTCGATGCTTCAGAACTATGGAAGAAAGACCGCGTTTATCGGAAAAGTCGGCAAGGATATGTTCGGCCGGCTTCTGCTGGAAGCGGTGGGAAGCTGCGGAATCGATACGAAGGCCATCCTTCAGGATGAGGAGGTGCATACGACACTTGCCTTTGTCCAGACCTTTGAAGACGGTGACAGAGACTTCTCTTTCTATCGGAATCCGGGCGCGGATATGATGCTGACGAAGGAGGAGGTTGATACCCAGCTGCTCAGGAACACGAAGGTCTTTCACTTCGGAACACTTTCTTCCACCCACCCCGGCGTAAGGGAAGCAACCAGATACGCCATTGATGTGGCGAAGGAAGCAGGCGCGATTATTTCATTCGATCCGAATCTCAGAGAGCCTTTGTGGAAGAGTCTTGACGATGCGAGGACGGAAATTGAGTATGGTCTCGGAAAGTGTGATCTGTTGAAGATTTCCGACAACGAAGTAGAGTTTATGTGCGGAACGGATGATTATGACAAAGGCGCGAAGATGCTGGAAGAGAAGTATCATATTCCGCTGATTCTGATCACCATGGGCAAGGAAGGAAGCAGAGCCTATTATAAAGGAATGCGTGTCGAAGCAGCTCCGTTCCTTCAGGAGCATACGATCGAGACCACCGGTGCCGGAGACACCTTCTGTGCCACCTCGATTCATACGGTACTGAAGTACGGGATCGACAATCTGACACAGGAGAATCTGGAGGAGCTTCTCACCTTCGCGAATGCCGCAGCTTCCCTGATTACAACAAGAAAAGGCGCGCTGCGCGTGATGCCGTCACTGGAAGAAGTAACCATGCTGGCAGAAACAAGGCTGAAAGCATGAAGTAACCATGCCTGCAGGAACAAGGCTGGAATCATAGAGGAAAGTTTATGGCAACCCTGAAGGATGTAGCACGTGAGGCAGGATTGTCTGTCGGAACCGTATCGCGGGTTCTGAACAACCGGGGATATATCAGCGAGGAGACAAGGCAGCGAGTCAGTGCAGCGATGGAACAGCTTCATTACCAGCCGAATGCGATGGCCCGAAGCTTATCCAAACGCAGCAGTTCGATGATTGGCGTGATTGTGCCAAGTATTTCGCATCCCTATTTTGCGAAGGTCCTGAGCTGTCTGGAAAGTGCAGCCCATGAGGAGAACTATCAGCTTCTGCTGTTCTGCTCTCAGGGCAAGGTCTCGCGGGAAGAGGAATATGTACGCGTGTGCAGCAGCAACCGCGTAGCCGGCCTGGTTCTGTGCTCCGGATCTGTCAAAACAGGAAAACTGCGCAATTTCGGGTTTCCTGTCGTTGCCTTTGAACGGCATCTGAATGAGGCGGATGCCGGTGTGGAATGCAACAACTATGAGGGCGGTGAGCTTGCTGCCAGGGAACTGATCCGGGCCGGGTGCCGGAAACTGATGTGTATCAGCGGAATCGGAGAAGTATCCATGCCGGCGGATGTAAGAAGAGAAGGCTTCCTGGATGTATGCAGAACGCATCCGGAGGTAGAGGTGCAGGAGTTTTTCTGCTCTCCGGAACATCTGGAGGATCTGAATTATTTTCCGGAGCTCAAGCGTTTCCTGGATGAAGATCCTGATGCGGACGGGATCTTCGCGGGATCGGACATGATCGGGATTCAGCTGATGTCGGAGCTTGGCAGAAGAGGGCGGCGCGTCCCTCAGGATGTACGGATTGTCGGTTATGATGATGTAAACCTTGCCCAGATGACGAACCCGCAGCTGACCACCATCCGGCAGCCGGTGGAGGAGATGGCCAGAGAATGCATTCGCATCATTGTGAAAGCGGCAGGCGGACAGAGCATTCCTTCCAGAACGATGTTTCCTGTTTCCCTTGAAAGAAGAGGATCCACTGAACTGGCAGATTGCATAATAAAATGACAACTGATTTGTGCATATCAACCGAAAAACATGATTATATGTGTTAAGCGATTGACACAAAATGGGTTCAATGGTAAAGTGAATCCACCTGATAATTTCTTATTTTCCAGGAGGGAAGAGATGAAAAAATTTATTACTGCTATTGCAACTGTTACAGCGGCAGCGTTGGCGGTCACTCCGGTTATGGCGGCTACCGATCTTACCGTATTCAACTCCAAATCTGAGATTCAGACTCAGTTTGAAGAGGAAGCTCCTGTCTATTCGGAAGCAGCGGGCGTCAACATGGAAGTTGCCATGTCCAATGACCCGGTTATTACGCATATGGGAACCAGATATGCTTCCAACAACCCCTATGTCCTCTCCATGGTTGATGCGAAGGATATTTATTCTCTGACACCGGAGCACGGCATTGACCTTGCGGATACGAAAGCAGCGGCTGATACGGACTATGCCATCGAGATCGACGGCAAGGTTGCAGCGCTTCCGTTCTGCATCGAAGCACGCGGCATTATGTACAATAAGACAGCGATCGAGGACATCACCGGTGAGGAATTCAATCCGGCAGATTACGCGACACTGGATGCGTTCAAGGAGCTCCTTGACAAGCTGGTAGACGGCGGTATGGATGCGCCGGTTGCCATTATGAAGGAAGACTGGTCCCTGGCTGCGCACTACCTTGCACAGTGGGTCGAGGAACAGGAAGATCCGGAAGCTTACGTTGAGCAGCTTGTTGCCGGCGAGGGCGACATCATCAACAACGAGAAGTTCAACTCCCTGATGGATACCTTTGATGTCCTGATGGAGTACAACTACGCGAAGGATGCGGCTGTCAACGCAGACCGCAACAAGTCCGAGGATATGCTGGCATGGGGCGATGTCGCGTTCATGTTCGGCGGAAACTGGGATTGGTCTCTGATCGTTCAGTCCGAGTCTGACAGCGAGATGGGCATGATGCCGGTTCCGCAGAATACAGATGACGGCACCAACGAAAAGCTTGTCGGCGGCGGCTCCAAGTATTTCTTCATCGACAGCTCTGTTTCCGAGGAACAGCAGCAGGCGGCCAAGGATTTCCTTGACTGGATGGCGACTGATCCGGACGGACAGGATTTCGTTTCCAACACCTGCGCACTGGCTTCTCCGTATAAGAGCAACACGCTGGATGTTTCCGATCCGCTCTCTGTTTCCGTTAAGGCTTTCGCAGATGCAGGAAACCTGATCAACAACTACAATTTCTTCCCGGATGATCACATCACCAAGTGCGGTGCTACCATGCAGAAGTACCTTGGCGGCGAGATCGACAGAGAAGAGCTTGCAAATGAGCTGACTGAGTACTGGAAGGGCGCAGCTGTCATTGAGCACTGAGCCATCAGCATCTGATGATTGATCGAATCTGAATCCGGGAAGGAGGTATCGGCGGGTACCGCTGCCTCCTTCCTGATCTTTTGAGAGTAGGGAGACTGACATGAAAAGAAATACAATGTCTTATAAGATCAGACAGTATCTCATGTTTGCCGGTCCTGCGACAATTCTGTTCTGCGGAGTAGTGGTCATTCCGCTGGTATATGGATTCTATCTGACCTTTACCAGCTGGGACGGCATCTCCAAGTCAAAACCCTTTGTCGGCATCACCAATTACATTGCTGCATTCGGTGATGGGGCTTTCTGGGTGGCAATGGGCAGAACGCTGATCTATTCAGCGATCGCGGTTATCCTGGTAAATGTGATGGCGTTCCTTCTGGCCTATATGGTGACCAGAGGAATCAAAGGACAGAACTTCTTCCGCGCGGGCTTCTTTATCCCGAACCTGATCGGCGGTATCGTTCTCGGTTATGTGTGGAAGTTCGTTTTCAACAGCGCGTTTGTTGCGATTGGTGAGAATCTGAACATCGGATTCCTCAAGAATTCCTGGCTTGGAACGCCTTCCGGTGCCATGGCATGTATGATCATCGTAGCTGTCTGGCAGTACGCCGGCTACATGATGCTGATCTACGTTGCGGGATTCATGAGTGTATCCAAGAGTCTGATTGAGGCGGCACAGATTGACGGCTGCACACAGTCTCAGGCGACCTGGAAGGTGATTGTTCCGCTGATGAGATCTTCATTTGTGCAGTGCATCTTCCTTACCATTACCAGATGCTTCATGGTCTACGATGTCAACCTGACATTGACAGAGGGCGGACCGTTCAACTCATCGGTCATGGCAGCCATGCACGTGTACCGTACCGCATTTACAGAGCATGCTTACGGCACCGGCCAGGCAGAGGCCCTGATCCTCTTCATTGTCTGCGCGATCGTAGGTGTCACGCAGGTCTATATCGGACGTAAAGGGGAGGTGAGCGCGTAATGTATGAACTTGAGAATGCACAGGCGGCCCGCCGCAGAAAGATTGTCAATGTAATCATGTGGGTCGTTCTTCTGGTCCTCTTTATCGCTTTTATCTTCCCGTTCATCATGGCGCTGATCAATGCGTTCAAGGCGAACACGGATATTAACCGTTTCCCGCTGGCTCTGATCGGACCGAGGAAAGGCTTCATCACGAGCAATTTCCCGACCGCGATGGAGAAGATGAACTTCTGGGGCGTGTTCGGTAATTCTGTGATCATCACAGTTTCCGCAACCGTTCTGACACTGCTCTTTTCGGGCATGTGCGCATTTGTCGTAACCCGGAACAACTGGGTGGCATGCAGGCTGATCTTTGCTTTGATGATTGCTTCCATGGTCATTCCGTTCCAGGTTCTGATGATCCCGATCGTGTCGATCTACGGCGGTACTCTGAATGTGCTGAATCACCGTCTGACACTGATCCTGATGCATACCGGATTCTCGGTATCCATGGCGACCTTCATGTACAGCGGAGCGATTAAGACCAACATTCCGCTGGAGCTTGAGGAAGCTGCGCTGATCGACGGCTGCACCAGATGGCAGACCTACTGGAAAGTCGTTTATCCGCTGCTTGGACCGACAACGGCAACCGTTGCGATCATTGATGCGATGGCATTCTGGAACGACTACCTGCTTCCGAGCCTGGTTCTGACCAATAAGCCACTGTATACCATTCCGATCGCGACTCAGATCTTCTATGGATCGATGGGAGGCTCCGATATGGGCTGCGTGCTTGCTGCCCTGATCCTGGCGATGCTTCCGATTCTGATTCTGTATCTGGTTATGCAGAAATACATTGTCGAGGGTGTTACCTCCGGAGCTGTCAAGGGCTGATGCCTGAGATGAGATAGGAATGAAACCTGCGGCGGACGCAGCAGAGTGCTGATGTGCATATCTGCGGCGTCCGCCGTTTCAGCAACGAAAGCCGGGAAAAGAGAAAGGAAATAACCGATGGGAAGCAGCGGAAAACTTCGTGAGGTCAGAGAATATGAGGAGAAGATGGGGGCAAAGATCCCTATGGAAAAGCGGCCGGCGTTTCACCTGTCCAGCAGGATCGGATGGATGAATGACCCCAACGGGTTCTCCTTCTACCAGGGACAATATCATTTGTTCTATCAATATTATCCATACAATACGGTCTGGGGTCCCTGCTACTGGGGCCATGCCGTTTCGAAGGACCTGATTCACTGGGAGTACCTTCCGGCGGCGCTTGCGCCGGATGAAGAATACGATAAGGACGGATGCTTTTCAGGATCGGCAATTGAACTGGAAGACGGGCGTCAGATGCTGATCTATACAGGCGTTGTGAAAAAGGAGACGGAGGACGGGAGCATCCGCGATCTGCAGCAGCAATGCCTTGCGTTCGGCGATGGCCTCAACTACCGGAAATACGAAAACAATCCGATCCTGACCTTTCAGGACCTTCCGAAGGGCTGCAGTCCCTATGATTTCCGTGATCCGAAGATCTGGCAGGAGGAAGATGGAACGTACAGGATTGTCACCTGCTGCGCAACACCGGGGCGCGACGCAAAGATCGTTCTGTTTCAGAGTAAAGACGGGATCCATTGGGGGAATGGGAGACAGATGATCCAAAACTTTGACCGGTTTGGAAAAGTATGGGAATGCCCTGACTTTTTTCAGATAGATGGGAAATGGGTGCTTCTGACCAGCCCGATGGATATGCTTCCGGAGGGATTCGAATATCATAATGGAAATGGAACCTTGTGCCTGATCGGAGAGTTCGATGAGGAGAGCGGTATGTTTACGCCGCAGCATGATCAGGCGATTGATTACGGGATTGATTTCTATGCGACGCAGACATTGCGCACTCCGGATGGAAGGCGGATCATGATTGCGTGGATGCAGAACTGGGATACGACTCCCGGTTACCGGCTGGAACCGACCTCCTGGTTCGGACAGATGACCATTCCGAGAGAACTGTCTGTCCGGAACGGGAGACTGTACCAGTGGCCGGTGAAGGAACTGGAGCAGATCCGCAGAAACCGGGTTTCTTATGAGAATGTCTATGTAAATGGCGAGATGGAGCTGGATGGCATCAGGGGACGTTGCGTTGACATGCAGATCGAGGTACGCAGTGCCGATCCGGAGCATCCCTACGAAAAGTTTGTGATCCGGTTTGCTGCCGGCGGCAGATACTATACCATGTTGAGTTATCATCCCAGAGATTGTATCATGAAGATAGACAGGAAGTTTTCCGGCTCCAGAAGAGCGATTATCCATCAGCGCAGAGCGGAGGTGCCTTCCAGGGACGGCTCTGTGAAGATCCGCCTGATTCTGGACCGGTACAGTGCGGAAGCATTTATCAATGAAGGGGAACAGACGATAACGGCGAATCTGTATACGGATATGGGCGCACAGAGGATTACATTCAATGCGCTTGGAGCGGTGTCGATGAATATCGTAAAGTATGATCTGATCTGACGAAAGAGCAATCCTGCCTTTACTCCGAGGATCATGACGTAGATCTGATTGTTTCCAGGAACTGGCAGAGGAATTGACCGAGTATTGGAAAGGCGCTGAGGTGATTGCGCACGGCAGCTGAGAAGCGATTGTAAGTCCTGAACGGGGCGGCCGCATGGATGAGACATGCGGCTGCCTCTTTTTACGCGATCAGGCAGGTGTACAGGAATCTCCCTGTCCTGGCGGACACATATTTTACACAATCAAATTAGCACTCGACACTTTACAGTGCTAACAAAAAGTGATATAAATAGAATTGTCGGAGAAAGAGATCCTGCGCAAAGCGGGAAATGATCCTGAAGAGAAGAAGGAGTCTTCGGAAAGGAGGACAGCCATGAATATACAGAAGTTTACGCAGAAATCGGTGGAAGCGGTGAATCTGCTCGAAAAAACCGCTTCGGAATTCGGAAACCAGGAGATCGAGCAGGAGCATCTGATGTACGCGCTGGTGCATCAGGAGGATTCTCTGATCAGCCGCCTGATTGAGAAGATGGGGATCCAGAAGCAGTACTTTGACAATACACTGGAGGCGGCACTGAACGCAAGACCGAAGGTATCGGGAGGCGCGCAGGCCTATATCGGACAGTATCTGAATCAGTCTCTGATTCATGCGGAGGATGAAGCAAAGAGGATGGGAGACGAGTATGTCTCCGTGGAACATCTCTTCCTGTCCATGCTGAATCGCCCTTCACCTTCCATGAAGCAGTTTTTCAGGGAATTCGGGATTACGACAGACCGTTTTCTGAAGGTGCTGTCGACGGTACGCGGGAACCAGAGGGTTACCACAGACAGCCCGGAGGACACCTATGATTCCCTGAAAAAATACGGTACAGAGCTCGTGGAGAAGGCGCGTGACCAGAAGCTGGATCCGATCATCGGGAGGGACGATGAGATCCGCAATGTCATCCGCATTCTGTCCAGAAAGACAAAGAATAATCCTGTGCTGATCGGGGAACCCGGCGTGGGCAAGACCGCAGTGGTGGAAGGGCTTGCGCAGAGAATCGCTGTGGGAGATGTCCCGGATGCACTGAAGGATAAAAAGGTGTTTTCTCTTGATATGGGAGCCCTGGTCGCCGGAGCGAAGTACCGCGGTGAGTTTGAGGAGCGCCTGAAAGCTGTGCTGCAGGAGGTATCGAAGAGCGAAGGAGAGATCTTGCTGTTTATCGATGAGCTGCATCTGATTGTCGGCGCAGGCAAGACAGACGGAGCCATGGATGCCGGGAACATGCTTAAGCCCATGCTTGCGCGCGGAGAACTGCATTGTATCGGTGCCACAACGCTGGATGAATACCGGAAATACATCGAGAAGGATGCAGCCCTGGCAAGAAGATTCCAGCCAGTCATGGTGGATGAGCCGACGGTGGAGGACACAATCTCCATTCTCAGAGGATTGAAGGAGCGCTACGAGAATTATCACCATGTAAAGATTATGGACAGTGCGCTTGTCGCTGCGGCGACGCTGTCGAACCGCTATATTTCAGATCGTTTTCTGCCGGATAAAGCCATTGATCTTGTGGATGAAGCCTGTGCCCAGATTAAGACGGAGCTGGATTCCATGCCGGCTGAGCTGGATGAATTGAACCGGAGGATTATGCAGATGCAGATCGAGGAGGCTGCTCTGAAGAAGGAGACAGACAATGCTTCTAAGAAGCGTCTCGCGACTCTGCAGAAGGAACTGGCAGACCTGAAGGAGGAGTTCACCGCCAGGAAAGCCCAGTGGGATAATGAGAAGAATGCCGTTGATAATCTCAGCCAGCTGAGAGAGCAGATTGAGGATGTACACCGCCGGATCGAGGCGGCGACACGGAAGAATGACTACAATGAAGCAGGAAGGCTTCAGTATGGAGAACTGCCGAAACTTCAGTCACAGCTTGCCGCTGAGGAGGCTGCCCTGAAGCAGAAGGATCTGTCTCTGGTGCATGAATCCGTGGATGAGGAAGAGATTGCGCGCGTTGTCAGCCGCTGGACAGGAATTCCGGTCTCAAAGCTCAATGAAGGAGAGCGGCAGAAGATCCTTGCCCTCGGAGATAAGCTGCACGAGCGTGTGATCGGCCAGGATGAGGCGGTAGAGCGTACGGTGGAAGCAATCCTTCGATCAAAGGCCGGGATCAAGGACCCGACCCGCCCGATCGGATCGTTCCTGTTTCTCGGACCGACCGGTGTCGGCAAGACAGAGCTTGCGAAGGCGCTTGCGCAGAACCTGTTCGATGATGAGAACAATATGGTTCGGATCGATATGAGTGAATATATGGAGAAGTTCTCCGTATCACGACTGATCGGAGCGCCTCCCGGATATGTGGGATACGATGAAGGCGGTCAGCTGACGGAAGCAGTGCGCCGCAAGCCCTACGCGGTTGTCCTGTTTGATGAGATCGAGAAAGCGCATCCGGATGTCTTCAACATCCTGCTCCAGGTTCTGGACGATGGACGGATTACGGACTCCCAGGGGCGGACGGTTGACTTTAAGAACACGATCCTGATCATGACTTCCAACATCGGGTCACAGTATCTGCTGGATGGAATTGATGAGGACGGAACGATACGAAGTGATGTTCAGACGATGGTGGACGCGGATCTGAAGAATCATTTCCGCCCGGAATTTTTGAACCGGCTGGACGAGATCATTCTCTTCCATCCGCTGACGAGAGAGAACATCGCGCATATCGTAGATCTGCAGATTGACGAATTGAACCGCCGTCTGTCCGAGCGTCAGATCCGGATCGAACTGACTCCCGAAGCCAGACATTTTGTCGCGGAAGGCGGGTATGATCCTTCCTTCGGAGCCAGACCCCTGCGCCGCTACATACAGAAAAATGTGGAGACCCTCGCGGCACGCATGATTCTGTCAGGGGAAGTACTGCCCGGCAGCACCATCCGCATCGACTGCGTTGACGGCGCGCTCAAAGCAAGTGTGGGATAACGGAAGAAGGTGCTGTGTGGTATAATCCATGATGTAAGGATGCCGTGACAGGGAACAGGAAGCTGTCCGGGAAGGAGAGGACACATGACATTCAACTTCTGGAGGAAACCGATCAAAGACAGGCTGGCGGCAGCCTGTCTTTTTGCTGTCTGCATACAGATCATGACAGGGGGGCCCCTGGCCGGAGCACAAAGCTTTGAAGATGCGAAGCAGACGGAAACGTACAACCTGAATGATTTCTATTTTGACACGGTTGTTTCGATCCGGTTTGACACGGATCAGGATGGGGAGGCTCTGCTGCAGGGCTGCAGGGATATCTGTACCCGGCTTGAGCAGACGTTCAGCCGTACCGATGAGAACAGTGAGCTGTATGCAGTCAATCACAGAGAATCTGATCACGTGGAAGTCAGTGAGCCGCTGGCCCGTCTGACACAGACCGGACTGGATTACTATGAGATCAGTGAAGGGAGATTCGACATTACGGTTGCTCCCCTGTCAGACCTTTGGGATTTCAAGAGTGAAACTCCTTCGGTTCCGCCGGAAGCCGAGATTCAGAATGCACTGAGAAAGGTGGACGGGAGTGCAGTGCATGTAGTGCCTGAGGAGAACAAAACCGGAGAAACCGTCTGGTATCTGGACTTTGACCGGGAAGACACCATGATTGATCTGGGGGCTCTGGTAAAAGGGTATGCCGCGGATGTGCTGTCTGCCTACCTGAAGGAAGAAGGGGTTTTGTCAGGACTGATCAATCTGGGCGGAAATGTGTATGCGATCGGAACAAAGGAAGACGGAAGTGCCTGGAAGATCGGGATCCAGAAACCATTTGATACCGATATCATTGATGCCGTGGAGGTACAGGATCAGTCGGTGGTTACCTCCGGCGTCTATGAGAGATGCTTTGAGTCGGACGGCGTTTTGTATCACCATATTCTGGATCCGGAAACCGGATATCCTGTGCAGAACAATCTGTGGAGCGTTTCCATTATCAGCGACTCTTCCCTCACAGGAGACGCGCTGAGTACAGTCTGCATGCTGCTGGGGCAGGATGCAGCCATGGATCTGATCCGGCACACTGACGGCGCCCGGGCAATCTTTGTCGACAACAGTCTGCATAAAACCGAATGCGAATGAGGAAGGAAGCAAATGCGCTGACGGCGCAGCAGCAACAGACAAGACCGCGCGCCGGCTTTGTGCCAGCGCGCGGCCCTTTCTTTGGATCGGATACTCAGATATCCTCGATCTTGATCAGATTTGTATTGCCGGACTGTCCGGTGACATAACCGCCGGTGATGACAATCTTGTCTCCGCTCTTCAGGCTCATTGCGTCTACCGCAATTTTCTTGGCGCTGTAGAAAAGAACATCGGTCGATGGATAGTATTCACAAAGCTGCGGCAGGACGCCCCAGGAGAGGGACAGCTTGCGCCAGGTTTTTTCATTGGTCGTCAGGCCGATGATATCGACCGGGCCGCGGAACCGGGAGACCATGCGGGCAGTCAGGCCGGAGATGGAGCAAGCGACAATCGCGTTGGCATTGATGTCAATGGCCATCTGTACGGTTGCGTGTGAGATGGCATCCACCTCATTGTGAATCAGGAACTTGGAATCATGGAAACGCTGTGTATACTGAATATCCTGTTCGGTAGTGGAGGCGATCTTCGCCATTGTCTTAACAGCCTCGATCGGATACTTGCCGGCTGCTGTCTCACCGGACAGCATGATGGCGCTGGAGCCGTCATAAACAGCGTTCGCTACATCGGAAGCCTCCGCGCGGGTAGGCCGCGGATTGGTGATCATGGATTCCAGCATCTCGGTTGCCGTGATGACCCGCTTTCCAAGCATGCGGCACTTGGTAATGAGATTCTTCTGGATCGCAGGAAGCTTCTCAAAAGAGATCTCAACGCCCATATCTCCGCGGGCAACCATGATTCCGTCACATTCCTTGCAGATATCCTCGATGTTGTCATAACCGGACTGATTCTCGATCTTGGCGATCAGCTCAATTCCCTTGCCGCCGTTTCGATCCATGAACTCGTGTACATCCACCAGATCCTGACGGACGGAGACGAAGGAACAGGCAATGAAATCCACATCATTCTGGATACCAAAGAGAATGTCGGACATATCCTGCTTGGACAGGTAGGGCTGCTGGATCACCTTTCCCGGGAAGCTCATGCTTTTGCGGTTTGACAGAACTCCTCCGCATTCCACTACGGTATGGATGTCGTGATCCTGTATACTCGTGACCCGGAAGACCATCAGACCATTGTTCAGCAGAATGGTATCTCCGGGAGCCATGTCTTCGTACAGCTTCGGATAACTGACGCTGACTCTTTCCTCTGTTCCTTCCACCTCCTCGGGAGTGAAGATGAAAGGATCGCCTTCCTTCAACTCGATGCTGCCGTCCTTGAAAGTACCGATCCGGTATTCCGGTCCCTTTGTATCCAGCATGATCGCAATCGGAAGGTTCAGTTCACTTCGAACCTTCCGGATCTTTTCAATGCGGCGAAGGTGCTCGTCATGGGTTCCGTGAGAAAAATTCAGCCGTGCGACATTCATGCCGGCCAGACATAGCTTGCGCAGCATCTCCTCAGAATCAGAAGCGGGTCCGATCGTACAGACAATCTTGGTTTTTCGCATAAGGGTCATCCTCCGTATGAGATCATTTTTACAGGAATGAATCAAATCCTTTTCAGTATAACATGTTCGGACATGATTGTCATTTTTCCGGTGAAAACCCGGGTTGAATGACCCGGGGTAAATCGGTATAATGTTCCATGGCTTATGACATCATGATATAGAATAGAAGAGGAGACAACATGAACGAACCGACAGCACCTATCTATGACGCCAGAAAACTTGGCCTGCCGAAAATGCTGATTCTTGGCATTCAGCATATGTTTGCGATGTTCGGCGCAACCATTCTGGTTCCGATTCTGATCACAGGCTACCTGAAGGACGCAACCGGGGAGGCCCCGACTGCAGGACTGACGGTTGCGGTTACGCTGTTTTGTGCAGGCGCAGGCACATTGCTGTTTCATATCTGCACGAAAATGAAAGTCCCGGCTTTTCTGGGCAGCTCCTTCGCATTTCTGGGCGGATTCTTTACCATCGCGAATCTGAGGACCGGCATGTATGCGCAGATGGGAGCAAATGAAAAGGCTGCTTATGCCTGCGGCGGTATCGTGGTTGCAGGTGCTTTGTATCTTGTACTGGCAGCAATTACGCGTGCGGTCGGAGTCAGCAGGGTGATGCGTTTTCTTCCGCCGATTGTGACCGGGCCGGTGATCATCTGCATCGGACTGTCTCTGGCAGGCTCCGCGATCAATAACGCGAAAACCAACTGGCTGCTGGCTTTTGTCGCACTGGCCACCATCATTATCTTTAATATCTGGGGAAAGGGAATGTTCCGGATTATTCCCATTCTGATGGGCGTGGTGATTGCCTATCTCTGTGCGCTGATCATGAATGCGGCCGGTATGACAAATGCGGACGGATCCGCGATTCTGGACTTTTCCCAAGTCGCTGCCGCAAGCTTTATCGGGGTTCCGCATTTTCAGCTCGCGAAGTTTGACCTCACGGCAATTCTGGTGATGGCGCCGATCTCCATCGCGACCATGATGGAGCATGTGGGAGATATCTCTGCCATCTCCGCAACGACTGAGAAGAACTTTATCGCGGATCCGGGTCTGCACAGGACCCTGGTCGGAGACGGCCTTGCGACGGCTCTTGCCGGATTGATCGGAGGACCGGCCAACACGACGTACGGAGAAAACACCGGCGTGCTGGAGCTTTCAAAAGTATATGACCCGTCTGTTATCCGCATCGCTGCCGTATATGCGATCATCATCAGCTTTATTCCGAAGCTGTCAGCGCTGATCGGAACCATGCCGACCGCGATCATCGGCGGCGTGTCGTTCATGCTTTACGGAATGATCTCCGCGATCGGCGTGAGAAATATCGTAGAAAACAAGGTCGATCTGACAAAGTCAAGAAATCTGATCATTGCAGCGGTTATCTTTGTCTGCGGCCTCGGCTTCACAGGTGGTCTGACCTTTGAAATCGGGGGAACTTCGATCACGCTGACGTCCCTTGCGATTGCCTCGATCGCGGGAATTGTACTCAATGCGATCCTGCCTGGCAATGATTATGAATTCCCGGCAGGGGAAAGCAGAGATGAGCACCGGGGAATTCATGTCAAAACCTGAGCGCCCCGTATGAGTTTTATGAAAGATCGCACGAGAGAAGACATTGGTTCCCGGAAGGAAAGCGCTCTTGCAGGCAAGGCCGGGCAGCGCCGTAATACGGCAGTTCTTATCCTGTCTCTTATGGCAGTCTTCCTTGCCGCGTCTGCGATCCGGTATCTGCTTCGCCCGGGAGCGGCAGCGAAGGACTCTGCCTTGCTGAAGGCAGTCATCCAGATCGATGGAAAAGAAGTCTGCAGTCTGGATCTTGACAAGAACACGGAGTACCGGGCTGAGACGAAAGACGGTCATTACAATGTGATCGTTGTAGAGGATCACAGTGTTCTGGTCCGGGAGGCAGACTGCAGCAACCAGATCTGCGTCCGGACCGGGAGGATCCGCAATCCGGGCGAGGTGATTGCATGTCTGCCGCACCGCATGATTGTGTATCTCTCAGAGGGGGATTGACACCCGCCTTAGCAGGCGGCAGAGTGGAAAAGCAAAAGCCCTGCAGGTTCAGATCGGGATTCGGTGTGTGGAGAGAGCGGATGGAAGATGCATTTTCAAGAAGCAGGATGCTCTTTGGAGCAGACAATATGCGGAAGCTGTCAGACGCGAGGATCGCAATCTTCGGAATTGGCGGAGTGGGCGGCTATGCGGCGGAAGCGCTTGCCAGAAGCGGCATTGGCTCTTTGGTGCTGGTGGACCATGATACAGTGTCCCGGAGCAATCTGAACCGTCAGATTATCGCGCTGAACAGTACGCTGGGCAGATGCAAGGTGGACGTCATGGCTGACAGGATCCGGGATATCTGTCCTGAGACCAGGGTTGAAGCAAGAAGATGTTTTTATCTGCCCGAGACGGCGGATCAGTTTGATTTCTCGGAGTATTCTTACGTGATCGACGCGGTGGATACCGTCACGGCAAAGCTGGAGATTATTCAAAGAGCGAAGGAGTGCCGGGTCCCCGTGATCAGCAGCATGGGGGCAGGAAACAAGACAGATCCCTCTATGTTCCGCGTAGCGGATATCAGCCAGACCAGTGTTTGTCCCCTGGCGAGAGTCATGAGAAGAGAATGCAGAAAGAGAGGCATTCGGGACCTGAAGGTCGTTTATTCTTTGCAGGAGCCGCTCCGGCCGCTTGAAGAAGAGAAGAGAAAGGAAGCGGAAGCCGGGGACGGGAAGGAGCGTGCGTCTGTCCGGAGAAAGGACACACCGGGCAGTACCGTGTTTGCTCCGGCTGCCGCAGGACTGACGCTTGCATGGGCAGTTGTGCAGGATCTGATAGGCTGGTGAGGCGTCTGACCGGTTCCGGACGAAGCCCGCTTCGCGGGAAAAAACCGGCAGGAAAGGAAAGAAGGCGCCGCAGGGATTGAATGATAGAAAGTCAACTTACAAAACTTCGTTATAGGAGGAGCCAGATGCTCGAACTGAGGAATGTTTCATTTGCGGTAAATGATACAGAAGAGAAGGAGATCGTACGCAACCTCAGCCTGACGGTGGAGAGTGGTAAATTTGTGGTGATCACCGGACCGAATGGAGGAGGAAAGTCTACCCTGGCGAAGCTGATCGCCGGGATTGAGAAGCCGACGGAGGGACAGATCTTTCTGGACGGAGAGGATATTACCGGCCTGAGCGTCACGGAGCGTGCGAAGCTGGGAATCGGATATGCATTTCAGCAGCCGGTCAAATTCAAGGGAATCCGGGTGTTTGACCTTCTGAAAATTGCGTCCGGACAAGCCATTTCGGTGAATGAAGCCTGTGTTTATCTGTCTGAGGTCGGATTGTGTGCGAAGGATTACATTGAACGTGAAGTGAATGCGTCTCTTTCCGGCGGCGAGCTGAAGCGAATCGAGATTGCGACCGTTCTCGCCCGAAAGACGAAGCTTTCGGTCTTTGATGAACCGGAAGCAGGAATTGACCTGTGGAGCTTTCAGAATCTGGTCCGGATTTTTGAAAAGCTGCAGAAGGAAACCCAGGACAGCTCGATTCTTGTGATTTCCCATCAGGAGAGGATCCTGGAGATCGCGGACGAAATCATTGTTCTGAGCGGTGGAACGGTCGAGCAGATGGGAACCAGAGATGAGATACTGCCAAAGATTCTCGGAACGGAAGCAGCTGCGTCTTCCTGTGCGAGACTGAGTGACAGGAGGGATTGATATGCTGCAGATGGATGAGATACAGAAGAGACTTCTCAGTGAGGTGTCCGGACTCCATGATGTTCCGACCGGCGCATATAATCTGCGTGCAAACGGTGTTTCCGCAGGACGGCAGAGCACGGCAAACATAGAGATCGAGTCCAAAAAGGATGTCAGCGGGCTGGAGATTGCCGTGAAGGACGGGACAAAGAATGAAAGCATTCACATTCCGGTCGTGCTCAGCCAGAGCGGAATGTCAGAGACCGTTTACAATGACTTTCATGTCGGGGCGGATTGTGATGTCCTGATCATCGCAGGCTGCGGAATTGATAACTGCGGCAGCCAGAACTCGGAACATGACGGGATCCACCGGTTCTGGATCGGTAAGAATTCGAAGGTGAAATATGTGGAGAAGCACTATGGCTCCGGAGACGGAAGCGGAAAACGAATTCTGAATCCGGTGACAGAAGTCTACATGGAGGATGGAAGCTCCATGGAGATGGAGATGGTACAGATCAAGGGCGTTGATTCCACAGACCGCCGGACAAAGGCCGAATTGGGTGCGGATTGCCATCTTGTGGTGCGTGAAAGACTGATGACGCATGGTGTGCAGGAAGCAATCAGCGTATATGAAGTAAACCTGAACCGGGACGGATCCAGTGCGGATATCGTTTCCAGGGGTGTTGCGAGGGACCGTTCTTACCAGAAACTTGATCTGAAGATCGTCGGAAATGCGGTCTGCAGCGGACATACGGAATGTGATTCGATCATCATGGATGAAGGACGGATTCTGGCGGTTCCGTCCCTGGAGGCGAACAGCGTCGAGGCGGCTCTGATCCACGAGGCTGCAATCGGAAAGATTGCCGGAGAGCAGCTGACGAAACTGATGACGCTGGGCCTGACACAGGCAGAGGGGGAAGAACAGATCATCAACGGATTCCTCCGCTGAATGTTGGAACGGGACAGATCGATGAAGATTTCAATCCTGACGATTTTTCCGGAGATGTTTCACGACTTCATGAAAGAGCCGGTGATCGCGAGAGCGATTGAGAAAGAGGCGGTCCGTCTGGAGCTCGTGGACATCCGCCTTTTTGCCGGCGGGAGCTTTCGGCATATCGATGACGACTCCTACGGAGGCGGAGCAGGGATGGTGATGCGCTGCGGACCTGTGCTGGACGCGCTGGAAACGGTGCGCACTCCAGGCAGCTATACTGCGGTCCTGACGCCGGCAGGACGGCGTTACACGCAGAAACAGGCGCATGCATTTGCGAAGATGGAGCATCTCATTCTGATCTGCGGTCATTATGAAGGATTGGATGAGCGGATCCTGAATCACGCGGACGGCGTATTCACAATCGGTGACTACGTGCTGACCGGCGGAGAGCTTCCCGCAAAGGTGGTATGTGATTCCGTGATCCGCCTGCTGCCCAGCGTTCTCAGGCAGCAGGCAACGCAGGAGGAGTCCTTTGAGCAGGGGATCCTGGAGTATCCCCAGTATACAAAGCCTGCCGACTGGAAAGGCGAAAAGGTTCCGGAGGTTTTACTTTCCGGGAATCACGCACGGATCCGGGCATGGAGACACCAGGAAGCGCTGCGGATCACACGTGAAAGAAGACCGGATCTTCTGGACTCCTCAGAAAGAACATAAAGAAGCGCATTCAGGAATGCCATCGGCGTACTCGCCGCAATGGACTCAGGCATTCAGATAGCTGTACTGTCCGGAAGTCCATTCCCTGTACTTTCTTCCGGTTCCGGCATAAGTCTTCTTCCAGAAATCGCCCATTCCGCCATGCTCCATGGAAGAATCAAATACGTACCATTTGCCTCCCATCATGATCTTTGTCCAGGAATGTAAATCCCAGTGCCCGTCCAGATACAAAAGCTCTCCGGCGATGGCCTTGACGTCTGTGTATCCGATGAACCTTGCCATGTAAGCCAGGGCAGCAGAGAAATTATAGCAGACACCGGAATGTGTCGTCAGCATCTCATATCCGTAAGTCACTCTCCAGTCCTTCTTGTAGGAGAAGGGGCGTTTTGTCACATAGGTGAAAGCCTTGCTGCACAGGTAGTCATAGCAGGCGCGCAGCTTCTTTTCCTTGGTCTGCGCATTGGTCACATGCTGGCTCACCGTCTGCCTTACCAGCTTATACAGCTTTCTGGAAGTCGCGGTCATGGATCCGTTCGGATTCACGTAATAATCGTCGATGATGCTTCTTTTCTGGATGACTCCGTTGACGCAATAGCACAGTCCGCGGCCCTTGATGCTTGTCCAGCCCTGAGCACCGCTTCCGATAACACCAAGCGCACCTTTCTTTTTGAAGTAATACTCCGTCTTTCCGATCTTGACAAGACCGGTCCGGAGGATTCCTCTCTTGGCCTTCTTTTTATAGAAGAAAAATGCTTTTCCTCCAATGATCTTATGCCCGACTGCCATATTTCCCGCAGCGTCAAAATAATAGATCTTACCGCCGCGGTTGACCCATCCTGTCTGCGCAGCCATTGCCTCCTGCGTGACAGACGGCAAAACAGGCGAAACGGTGAGCATCAACAAAGCAAGAACAAACAACAGACCTCTTCGTACCCTTTTCATGATTTACAACTCCTCCTCCCGTAATAAAACTTTGCAAGTCTGCATCGTAATCCTGAGTATAGCAGGAATCGACAGGTTTGTCATTACGGTGAAGGAACCCTGTTATGCCGCAGGTACTGGCAGGGGTGTGACTTGTATCGGCGCTGCCGGCAACAATTCCTTGATAATAGCGGATGCTGTGAGTATAATTGGGCAAGAGGAGGTAGAATAATATGTTTAATATGTCAAAAGAAGCACGGGCAAAGAGAATGAACGTTGTTGTGAATCCCGGACAGGAGATCTCTCTTCGTGCTTATAACCTGATTCTGACGGGTACTGTTCTGTACGGACTTGCCATCAATGCGCTGCTGTGCAGAGAATCGATTGTCAATTATGTTTTTAACAGAGTGAATCCGATTGTATTCTTTATCCTGTATTTTGTCTGTGCATTCGGGGGAGTATTTCTTGCCCATAGGTCAGACCGGCCGGCGATCAGCTTTCTTGGCTATAACCTGATTGTGATCCCGATGGGACTGACTGTCGGCATGGCAGTTGTGATGGGCGGATACAATCCTTCTGTGGTCTGGCATGCGGTGATTACCACTGCAGGAGTCACGGTGATTATGGTCGCGGCTGGCCTTCTGTTCCCGCAGTTTTTCGCAAAGATCGGTTCGATTCTGTTCTTTGGCCTGATCGGTGTGCTGCTCGGTTTCCTGGTTGCCATCTTTCTTCCGGGAGTCAACATGGCGTTTACGATTCTGTCGGCAGGATTGTTCTCTCTGTACATCGGTTATGATGTTTACCGGTCACAGCAATTCCCGCGCACGGTGGACAATGCCATCGACTGTGCGATTGATATCTATCTGGATATCATTAATCTCTTCCTTGACCTGCTCAGAATCTTCGGAAAGAGCAATGACTCATAATGTGTCA